>CALLZA010000397.1 GCA_937858165.1 uncultured Ardenticatenia bacterium | reverse complement strand
CGGTCTGCGGGGGCCGGAAGGTGGTGAAAAAGGCTGGGGGTTGCCCGCCCCCCCCCCGAGGAGGAGGGCGTCCGCGCGAGCGCCCACCGGCCGGGTTTATGGAGTGCCCCAGCCTCCCCAGAGCCGGGCAAGCCACTCTGGAAGACCGTTTGGCCGATTTGAATTCGCCCCTACTCGAGGTCGCCGGCGTTTTCGGGCGTGCACGCCCCGTGGAAGTAGGCCCAGGCGTTGCAGGCGCGGCCGTCATCGAAAACGCACACACCGCACAATGACCCCCCTTCGCGGGTGACGACCTCATAAGCATAGCCACGCGCCTCACAAAACGCTTTAGCCGGGTTGCCCAACGTTGGGTCTGTCTGGGCATCGTTGCCGGTCAGAAGCACTTGCCCGTTGGCATCGACGACAGCTTGCCAGCAGAAGCCGGTTGGGCCGTCGCCCAGGGCGACGTGGTAGAGTTCGGGTTCGCCCACGATCTGGGGCACGGTGATCGTCATGCGGCAGCCGCCCGATTGAAAGCGATAGACATCATAGCCCGCCGGCGGCTCAGGCTCCGCCTCCATGCTCCAACCCGCCTCCTTGGGCGGGACGCACTCGTTGGCCCCCTGGCGCAGCAGGGTCAGAACTGCCTCGCGGGCTTGCAGCACCCCTTCCGGCGCCGCGTACTCGGTCGGCACGGCCGTCGCGGTCTCCGTGGCCGCCCCGGCGCAACCGGGGAGCCAGAGAGCCAGCGTCAAGAATCCACAGAGCAGAAACAAGCGCACATTACCTTTGGTCATTTTGTCATCTCCCCGCCCGTGCTCGGCTATGGCGTCACGGGGCCTGTGTTTGGTTGAGAGCCAGTCAGATGGAGCTGCGGCGCGGGCGAGCGCATCCCGTTGGCCCTGATAATGAGTAGGAAGGCTGCCGGCGCGGCCGTTGGATTGTAGAAGTGGTGCGGCCGAGCCGGGTCGAACAGCAAGCTGTCGCCTTGCGTCAGGCTGTACTGCTCCTGATCAATTTGGTAGATGAACGTGCCGCTGAGGCAGTGGACAAACTCCTCACCTTCGTGGGTGACCGGCTGAGCCACACTGCCCGCGCCGGCGGCCACTGTCACCAGGAACGGCTCGAGTTGTTGATACGGCAGACCCAGCCCCAGGCTCTCCATGCGCACGCCGTGGGTCTCGATGTGCAGCCGAGCGCCGGCGGCCACAAAGACCACCGGGCTTCCCCCGTCCTGTCGGAAGAAGTCAATAATCGTTACGTCCAATGCCCTGGCCAACTGGTGGAGCGATGAGACCGTCGGCGAGTTCTCGCCACGCTCTATCTGGCTGATGGCGTTGATTGACAGGCCGCACCGCTCGGCCAGCGCACGTAAGCTGAATTGTTGTTGCTCGCGCAAGGCGCGAATGCGTTGTCCGACAACAAGGGGGGGCGCCGGCTCCATAGACTTACTCCTTACGTTGCTAACTCGATCGATAACCCATTATACAATAAAAACGTACTAATGTACAGAATAGTAGTTAATGAATGTGGCCCAACCAGCCACGCTTAGCCCCTGTCATGCCATTTGTCACCTCTTCTTGGTGACAAAGATCACTACTGTCGGCAAGAGCCTGGATATACAGTACCCATGTATTCGCCTATCCGAATACATGAGGTATGCCCATGGATAACCCCTCGCTCGATGAACTGAACCTGCTTCACGCCAGCGTCTGCCAGGCGTTGGGCGACCCGAAGCGGCTGCTCATTCTCTACGCCTTGGCTGAGCAGTCGCGCCACGTCTCCGCTCTGGCCGACCACCTGGGCCTGCCCCAACCAACCGTCTCCCGCCATTTGCAAGTGCTGCGCGAGCGCCACCTGGTCGCTGTCTCTTATACACTTCTGACGCTGCCGACGAGCGATCCAGGGTAGATCTCGGTGGCCGCGGATACTTTAAAAAAAAAAAAAAAAATAGCGAGACATCGAACAGCTA
>CALLZA010000396.1 GCA_937858165.1 uncultured Ardenticatenia bacterium | reverse complement strand
TTCTCGCCGTCTTCTCGTACACTTCTCTTTCACTTCCAGTGATTGTGTCTGATGGTGCTGTAATTGAGGGATGAAATTCATTAGCGAGACTTCGCTCGCCTTCTTTATGTTTTTTTAATGATACGGCGACCACCGAGATCTACACTAGATCGCTCGTCGGCAGCGTCAGATGTGTATAAGAGACAGCGACCGGGCCGAGGAGGCCAAGTCCAACCTGACGCGGGCCAATCTGCGGCTGGTGGTCAGTGTGGCCAAGCGCTACATGGGGCGCGGCATCCACCTGCTCGACCTGGTGCAGGAGGGCAACGTCGGCCTGTTGCGGGCGGTAGAGAAGTTCGACCACACCAAGGGGTTCAAGTTCAGCACCTACGCCACGTGGTGGATCCGGCAGGCGGTCAGCCGGGCCATTGCCGACCAGGCGCGGACGATCCGCATCCCGGTGCACATGTATGAGACGATCAACAAGATCGTCAAGATGCAGCGGGAGCTGGTGCAGAAGCTGGGCCACGAGCCGAGCGTGGAGGAGCTGGCGCTGGAGCTGGACTACCTGTTGCCGGAGGAGTCGGCGGCGATCAAGGCGGCGCAGGCGGAGGGGTTGCCGATCGACCCGATGCTGGACCGCAAGTGGCGGCAGGCGGTCAGCAAGATTCGCGACATCCTGCGCATCGCCATGGACCCGATGTCGCTGGAGACGCCGGTGGGCAGCAACGACGATTCGACGGAGCTGGGCGACTTCCTGGCCGACGAGAGTATCGTGGAGCCGGGGGACGCGGCCTCGCGGGAGCTGCTGCGGGAGCAGATCCGCAAGGTGCTGGACCACCTGAGCGACCGGGAGCGCGAGGTGCTGGAGATGCGCTTCGGGCTGAACGACGGCAAGGATCACACGCTGGAAGAGGTCGGCAAGAGCTTCGGCGTGACGCGGGAGCGCATCCGGCAGATTGAGGCCAAGGCGCTGCGGAAGCTGCGGCATCCGAGCCGGAGTAGGTCGTTGCGGGATTATTTGCAGTAGACGAGAGAGACCTCAGAGGTCTGCGGCAGACCTCTGAGGTCTAAAGCGACGAGGTCTCTCCTAACCTTTACCGCGCCCGCCCCCTCTCGAACTTATTCACCTCCCGCGCCGCCCGCACCCGCTCCACCCGGTTGACCTCGCCGCCGCCGTCGAGCGGCTTGACGATGACGTAGCCCGTCACTTCGCGATCCAGCAGGTCGTCGGTGTCCAGGTCGTAGTCCGGCGGAACGGGCACGGCCAGCGCCGCCTCGACCCACTGGTAGAGCTTGCTCTTGGGGCTAAACACCCGGTTCATCCAGCTATAGAAGGTCGCGCCCGCGTGCGGGCCGTTGGCGACCTCCAGCTTCACCTGCAACTGGTCGTGGAACTTGCCTTCGGCCTCGGCAATCTCCACGATGCGCAGCTTGTACTCGCCCTCCGGCAAGACCACGAACTTCGTCTGCTCAATCTTGATGCCCATCGTCTGTTTCTCCTTATCGTCTGTAGTTGGCTCCGTTTCGCTCGTCGCCGCGCCCCGCCGCCGGCGCTCGGCCGCATACTCCTGCCGCAGCCTCTCGGCCAGCAGCCGCCACATCTGCGGCCCCTGGTCTTCCTGTCCGCCGTCGTAGTAGGGCCACCGCGCGTCTTCGCTCAGGCTGGCCAGCCGCACCCGGTACGCGTACTCCTGTATCACCTCCTCGTCGTCGAGCCGGGTCACATCCCGCCCTGCCAGCCAGCCTTTGTAATCCTCGTAGGTCGCGCCCCACTCGCTGCGGGCCATGATGACCGCCTTCACCGCATCGGGCCGGGCCTGCACCTCGGCCAAATCGGCGGCGTAGCGCTCGTACACCACCTGCTGCACCTCGCGCGGCCGTTCGCCCATCGGCGGCCCGCCGTCGTTGGGGTCGAAGTGGTAGACCGCCACGCGGTTGTCGCCCAGCCCGAACTTGAAACCGGCTTGCTCCAATCGTTTCATCGCGTCCATGCTGCTCCTTGTGCTCTTGTCCTCGTCCTCTGCCCCGGCGGATCAATCCGCCGGCTGCCACGCCAAACGCGCTGAAGCGCGTTGCCGGAGGCGGAACCCCCACGCTCTCGAACCTCTCGAACCGGTTTCAACCGGTTTTGGGTCACAGCGGCGGGTTTGAACCCGCCGGCGGGCCGGAAGGGGGCCCCGTCGCGTTGGGCGCCGCGACGGTGGGTTGAAACCCACCGCTAGCGTGAAAGTGCGATGAATCGCACTGAAGAAGCGCGATACCCTCTGAAAGTGCGTTTGAACGCACTTCGGCGCTAGCGGCGGATTCTTCAACCCGCCGGCCTCAACCCGCCGGCGGGCCGCCTGGTTCATCGCGTCCATGTTAGAGTGCTCCTGACCAGGGGAACGAATTCGGAATGGTGTCACTGTTGTCATCTGTACTATTAGTGCCATTAGTGCCATTTGCACCAATAGTGCCAGTAATAAAGTGACTTGGCGTATTCAAACCAGTTATCTTATTCGAATCGATTCCATAACTGTTAGCCCACCTTGTAACCTCCTCGAGTGAAACCATCCATCCTCTTTTTCCTGCGCCTGAAGGACGTTCATTTGTTAAGCGCATCTTGGTAAGGGTGCGACCGACTCTTATTGTCGTAATACGATCAAGGTTAATGTCCATCTCTGCTGTTTCAGCAATCTGCTGTGCGGCAGCAGTGATCAATGCAGTGGGAATGAACCACTTCACATATTTACTGGCACTAGTGGTACTTGTGGCACCAGTGGCACTGCCAGCCTTATCTTTGATCATCTTCCCCACCAGCATCCCCAACGCCCGAATCACCAGCGCCGTCAAGTCCGACACCTCCACATTCGGCCGCTCCTTCTGATACGCCAGCGACAGCGACCCCATCCGTTCGCGCAACCCCGCCGCCCCGTTGTCGCTCAGCCACCCCGCCACCGCCAGCAGCGCCCGCCACGGCTCCAGGTTGCGCCCCGTCAGCGGCGCGTCGCGGTTGACGGCCGCCTCATGCGCCGTCAGTTCCGGCAACCGGCTCAGCGCCAGCAGCCACAGGTCGTCGACCAGCCCCTGCCGGTCGTGGGGCCACAGCGCATAGTCCAGCGGGTCGGCGTTGGCCCGGTAGCGGTCGGGCGTGCGGATGAGCGGCACGACGATGGTGCGCGACGCCAGCACCGGGTCGGGCAACTGGATGGCCGAGAACAGCCGGAAGCAGAACGTGTTGACGAAGCGGATGCGCCAGCCGTTGTCGCCGTCCTTCTCCTTCAGCGGCACCACGTTGCCGCGCCGGTTGCCCGCCAGCAGCAGCGTCCGCTTGTCCGGGTCCGTCTTGCGCGGGTCCGACAGGTTCTCGGCGTCGTCGAAGGCCAGCGTCGCGCCATAGTCGGCCATGTCGCGCAGGGCGGCGAACGACCCCCCGGCCAGCACCAGTTGCCCCAGATAGGCCAGTTCGCAGATGATGGCCAGCAGTTGCGTCTTGCCGCTGCCCCGGTCGCCGTTGGGCCACAGGAACCCGGCCACGGTGAAGGCGTCCAGAAACCACGTCGCCATGATGTAGGTGGCGATCATCTCGGCCATCGTCCGCTGCTCGGCCAGCGAGTGGTCGAAGTCGATGAACCGATCCACGCAGTCGGCCACGCGGCGGAAGACCTCGGCCGGTTCCGGTCGCCGGCCGGCGCGATAGGCCCGCAGCCCGGCCGGCGACAGCCGTTGCGCTTGCTGCACCATCTCCGGCAAGAGCGGCGTGATAGGCAACTCGCTCATGGGCCGGTCGCCCCCCTCGCCGAAGATCACCCCATCGTCGCGCAGGATGAACAGCCGTTCGGCCACGTCGACCAGCGGCGGGTTGTGGCTGACCAGCTCCCCCTTGCGGTTGATGCTCTCGCGGGTCGTCGTCTGCACCCAGGCCCACGTCGCGGCATAGGCGCGGCCGTCGATCAGGGCCAGCGGCCGGGTCATGCGCGGCGGGGCCAGGTCGAGCAGCAGCGCGTCGGGCCGCGCCGCCTGTGGCGCCGGTCGCGGCCCCTGGGCCAGGGCCATCAGGTCGACCGGCCCCTTGTCCGGCTGCGCCGCCAGAAAGTCATCGACCCCCTGCTTGCGGCCGTCGGCCGTCGGCGGCAGGTAGACGGCCGAGACCGTGGCCCCCTTGCGCTTGAGATGCTCCGTCAGCCGGTCGAGCGCGTCGCGCACGCTGCCCTTGGTCAGGGCGTCGGAGTCGAAGACGATGAACACGGCCCGGTTCTTCAGGGTGATGTAGTCGAAGTCGGCCAGGAACGTCACCCCGCCGAACGCGTTGCGCCCCTTGAAGTTCCACACGCCGGTCAGGGCCACCGCGCACGCGCCGCGACTGGCCAGCGCGTCGGCCTTCTTCTGCCCTTCGGTGATGAACAGCGGCGTCGCCGGGTCGCCCAGCCGCGCCCGGCAGGCGGGCGGGCAATCCACGCGCACGCCCTCCCCCTGCGGCTGCTCGTACTTGATGACCCGCTGATGGTACGTCCCGTCCGGCAGCTTGCCCCGGCGCCTGTCCTCCACCACGCGCGGGTTGTCGGGCCGGTAGACGTAAGAAGCAGGGGCCAGGGGCCAGGGGCCAGGTTCCAGGTCAGAGCGTTCCTCCCCTGGAACCTGGAACCTGGAACCTGGCCCCTTCCCCCCATCCGTCGTCCACAGTGGCAGTAGCAATCCCGGCGGCCGGCACTGCGCCGGGGCAAAGCCCAGCGCCCGCAGTTCGGCCGCTGTCTCTTATACACATCTCCGAGCCCACGAGACCGTACTAGATCTCGTATGCCGCCTTCTGCTTGACAAAACAAACAGTAGTCCATTGTCTACATCATACATGTTGCACTAACTGTACATCCTACACAAAGCCAACATAGACACGCCACAACGGACGCAGCACATTA
>CALLZA010000395.1 GCA_937858165.1 uncultured Ardenticatenia bacterium | reverse complement strand
CCCCGCGCCGTCGCCCTGTTTCGCACGCCTCTCGCCTCGTGCCCTTTCGCGTGCTTTGTCGACATTCCCCTGCAGTCTGGGGCACAGATAGACCATGCCCTGTTCGTGGTCAGCCTGCATCCATCCCACTTCGACACAGCGCGCCTGCGCACCGTTATGGCCACGGGCATTCTGTTGCGCGCGGCGCTGGAAACGCTCCTATTCGAAGACCGTGTGCGCGCCGAGACGCCCTTCATCATCAGCGGCAATCTGGCCTCTACGTTGGGGCATGAACTGGGCGGCACACTCAGCGGCCTTGACCTGACCATTCGAAACGCCATCACCAGCATAAGCCGTATGACCACCCGCGGCGAAGCGATTGACGTCGAAAGCATTGGCGCCGAGCTGGTTGCCGCCGGTCAAATGGCTAATCAACTAAAAGACACCGTCCGCGAGTTTCAGCGGTTGATGAAAAACGGCCAGGATGGCCTGGTCGATGTCAACCGGGTCATCCGCGACGCCTGTGTCCAGGCCAAGCCGCTGGCCGTGCGCCATCACGTGCGCCTGGCGCTGGAACTGGCTGATGATCTGCCCCCGATTAGCGGCAATGAGGTGCGTCTACTGCACGTGTTTCTGAACCTCCTCCACAACGCCATCGAGCAGATCGCCGAAGAGGCGGGGCGCACCGGCGAAATTCGCCTGTCTACCGCCTGGGGCGGGGAGGATGATGGCCGGCCGATCAAGGTTCGCCTGGCCGACACCGGCCCAGGCATTCACCACGAACGGTGGGACACGATCTTCGCCCTTGGTTTTACCACGCGCGCCGAGGGGCATGGGCTGGGACTCTACATCGCCCGCGATGCCGTCGAGAAAATGGACGGCCGCATCGTCGTTGAAGAGAGTTACATGGCCCTTGGCACCACTTTCCTGGTCGAATTGCCCGCGGCCGAGTGAGGACTGCTCATGGACGCTGAACATCTGCGCATTTTACTGGTCGATGACGAACGCAGTCTGCGCCAGCCGCTAGCCAAGTTCCTGACCTTAACCCACGGCTTCGAGGTCCGGACGGCCGTCGACGGGCTGCACGCGCTGGCTCTGGCGGCCGAAGTCGGGGGTGAGTTCGACGTGGCCCTCATTGACCGACTGCTGGTGTCGGAATCGGGCGCCGAGGAGCTGGACGGCATCGAACTCATGCGCCAGCTACGCCTGCTCTATCCTGGCCTGGAGTGCATTATTTTCACCGGCTGGGGAACGGAAGAGCGCCAGCGGGCCCTGGAGCAGGGGGCCTTTCGCTATCTGGAAAAGCCATTCGACAACGATGAGCTAGCCATGCACATTCGCGTGGCCGCCCAGCAGGTGCGGCTGCGGGCAATCAGTCACGACATCCTGTCCAATCTCGAATTGAACCAGGTGCTGCCGCGCATTGCCGCCGCGGCCCGTTCCCTCAGCCAGAGCGACGTGGCCCACATTGCCCTGGTACACGAGGCCTCTGGTGAATTGCAGCCGCATCAGTTTGATAGCCTTCTGGAGGGGCAAATCCGCTGGGAGCAGTTCGTCGCCGAAACTGGCCTCGACACGCTGGTGCGCCAGGGAACGGGCCGCTCGGTGGCTAACCTGGCCCAGACGCCCTGGGCCACGCCCGGCTTGTTGGAGCTCGGCTTCCTGTCCTACGTGGGCGTGCCCATTCGCGGCGACGGCGGCGGGCTGGGCGCGCTGCTGGCCCTCAGTCGCGAGGCCGGCCACTTCGACGCCTGGGGGCATACGGCCCTGCTGCAAACGCTAGCCAGCCAGGCGGCCTTAGCCATCGCCAACGCCCGCTCTTACCAGGAAAAGAAAAGCCGCGCCGGCCATATGGAGGCCCTCGTTAAGGTTGGCCAGGCCCTCACCCGCACGACCGACCTCAGCGAGCAGTTGCAACTGGCCTGGGAGTTCATCGAAGGCCAGTTGCAGGCCGACACCTTCGTGGTGGCCCTCTATGACCGCGCCCAAGACCTGGTCGAATTTCCCTTTGCCCGCGACCAGGGCCAGCCCAAGGCGCTTCCCCCGCTGCCCCTGGGCCAAGCCCTACGCCCCAGCGTGACCGAGTACGTCATTCGCAACGGCCAGGAGCGTTATTGGTCGAGTAGCGAACAACGCCGGCGAGAGTGCGACCGGCTGGGCCTGGAATCGATCCGCAACGGCCGCGATTGTGAGTCCTGCTTCTACTTTCCCCTGGCGGCCGGGGCGGAGGTAATCGGGGCCCTGTCGCTGCAGGCCTACGTTCGCCACGCCTTCGAGCCGGTCTTGCTCGACGCCTGTCGTGCTCTGGGCAATCAGTTGGCCGTCGCCATAGCCAACAGCCGTCTGCTGGGCAGCACGCGCCGCCAGGCGACCGACCTGGGGGCGCTGTTGCGCCTGTCGGTCGATGTGGCCTCTTCGCTCGATCTGCGTCACGTGATGCGGCGCGCCTGCGAAGCGGCGGTGGAGATCTTCCGCGCCGAACACAGCGGGCTGGTGTACTTCGACGCCAACGGCGAAGGCGGCGCCGTTCAGGCCGAGTTCCCGCCCGGCCTGACGCCACCGGGCACGCGCATTCCGGTGCGCGGCGTGGCAGCCGAAGAACGGGTGCTGCGCGGCGAGACGCTGAGCATTGACCGCGTGGCCGATTGGCCGGAGCTGGGGCCGGTTAGAGACCAGATGCTGGGCCAGTATGACATTCAGTCGACCCTCATCACGCCACTCAAGGTGAGTGTTAAAGAGCGCGATCGCAAGATTGAAAAAGTGGTCGGCTCGTTCAGCATCGACGCCGTCGGCCACACGCGGTGCTTCAGCCGCGAAGACGAACGCTTGAGCCAACTGTTGGCCACCCAGGTCGCCGTGGCCGTCGAGAACGCCCAGTTGTATGAAGAGGCCCGCCAGCGCAGCGATCTCCTGGCCGCGTTGGAGCAAGCCTCGCGCAACATCCGCGCCATCCGCGAACCAGCCCAGCTCCTGTCGGAAACGGTGCGCCAGGCGGTGCAACTGCTCCATTGCAGCGTCGGCTGCCTGTTCATCAACGACCCCTATCGCTCGGAACTGACGCTGACCACCGCCTACGGGTTGGAAAACGTCAGCTTGCAGGCCCGCGTTGAGCACGGCACAGGGCTGCTGGGCAAGGTGATGGAGTCGCGCCGGCCAGAGCCCTGCACCGACTACGCCGACTCCCCCTACGTCGACCCCCTCTTCGCCGGCTGCCGCTTCCGCTCGGCGCTGGCCACCCCGGTTCTTTCGACCGATGGCGTCGACGCCATTCTCTTTCTGGCTATGTCCAGGCAGCGCCACGTCTGGACGAACCTCGACCTGGATATCATCACCCGCTTCGCCGAGCAGGCGGCCATCGCCCTGCAGGCGTCGCGAGCCATCACCGCCGAACAACGAACGCTCGACCAGCAGCAGATGCTCCACGCCCTGAGCGACTATATGCAGGCGGCCAACGACCGCGACAAGATCCTGCGCGTCATCCTGGCCGGGGTGACTGCCGGCTGGAGCCTGGGGTTTAACCGCGCCGGCCTGCTGCTGCTCAACGAGGCCGGCGACGCGCTGGTGGGCGAGATGGGCGTCGGCCACGTGGATGAGGTTTTGCAGCGCCTCGACTGGGAGCGCGACGTGGCCGCCGGCGTCAATCGCTTTGATGCCTTTCGCGAGCGTCTGGAGGCGGGAGAATTGGACGTGACTCCCATCCACGAGCGTGTCCGCTCCCTGACCCTGCCGCTGGGCCGCGACGACGTCTTCGCCCGCGTGCTGCGCCAAGGGCGCTATGAACGGGTGTATGAAGATGACCAGGCCCACCTACCCCAGGCGTTCATCGACCAGTTCGAGCCGGCGTCACCGCTGATTGTGGCCCCGCTGGTGGCGCGCAACGTGGCCATTGGTTTGCTGGTGGCCGACAATCGCTTCACGCGCCTGCCGATCACCGACGCGGTGGGGCATTCGCTGATGACCCTGGCCAACACGGCCGCCGTCGCCATCGCCAACAAGCGCGACTATGACGAGGCGTTGTCCAGCACCAACTGGCTGCGCTCTTACTTCGCCGCCAGCCACATGCAGGTGACCGACGTGTCGCAATCGCTGGAGCAGATCGTGCGCCGCGCCCAGGACGCAACCCGGGCCGACGCCGTGGGGCTGGCCCTGATGGACAAGCGCGGCCGGCCCCGCGAGTGGGTCGCCCACGGCCCGCAACCCCCGGCCGACTTCCGCCAGATGGTGCGCGCCGATGGTCTGTCGATGAAAATCTTCCGCAGCGGCCGCCCCCTGCCCATCAGCGACACTCTGGCCACCGCCCACGCCATCAGCCGCAGCGAATTCTGGAGTCACTTCCGCGCCGCGCTGGGCATGCCTGTCACTTTGGAAGGGGATACCGTCGGTGTCATGTGGTTCCTGTTTGCCGCGCCGCGCCCCTTCACCCAGGCGGAGATCGTCGCCGTGCAGTTGTTCGTCAACCAGGCGGCCATTGCCTATGATTCGGCGCGCCGTATCAAGGAACTGGACCAGATGCGCCAGGCGGCAATGGCCCTGGCCGGTCAAAGCTCGCCCCCCGAAGTCCTCCAGACCATCGCCGAAGGGGCGCGACTGGTGTTGGGCGCGGAGTCGATCGTCATCTGGTCGTATGACCGCAGCCGCCGCCGCTTTGTGCCCCGCAAATTGACCGTGGCCGGCAACATTCCCGGCGACGAGCTCGCCCTCTTTCGCCGCATGGAGCCGGTGCTGGGCCAGACGATGACCGCCGGCGCCCACCACGGCTACGTCGCCATCGAAGACCTCGACGGCGTGGGCGGTGAACACATCGACCTGCCAACCCGCCAACTGCTGACCCGACTGGGTATTGGCAGCGTCCAGGCGGTGGCCCTGCGGGCCGGCGACGAGCCGTTGGGCGTTTTGCACGCCAACTATGTGGAGCCGCGGGCCTTCGACGAGGACGACAAGCAGAGCATCCTGACCTTTGCCCGCCAGGCGTCCATCGCCCTGCACCGCGCCCGGGGGCAGGAGCAACTGAGGCGCACCCACAAAGCCGCCGCCGGCGTGGCCGAGGCCATTGTCCAACAGGAGCTTGACCGCACCCTCAACGCCATCGCCGCCAGCACGCGCCAGGCGTTGCAGGCCGACGTGGTCAACGTCTACGCCTACGATGAACAGGTCGGCCGCCTGACGACGATGGGGCAGGACTTCGCCCAGCGCCGCCGCCCCGCTGCCCGCCCCCCGGCCTACGTCCGGCCCGACTCCGTCATCCACACCATTCTCCAACTCGACCGGCCGCCCTACTGGCTGACGACCGATACCGAGAGCGCCCGCCAGCAGTTATTGCGCGGCGTCTTCGTCCAGCGTGAGAGCATCCGGGCCTCGGCCGGCATCCTGTTGCACAACCGCGACCACAAGTGCGGTGTGATGTTCGTCAGCTACATCGCCGACCACACCTTTACCCCGGACGAGATGCGCACCATTCAACTCTTTGCCGGCATCGCCACCGCGGCGGTCATCAATCACCAGCGCTTCGAAGAGCTGGACAAGGCCCGCCGCATGCTGGACGCCCGCACCCGCGTGGCCGCCATGAGCCTCATCGCCGGCGATTACTTCCACCGCGTGGCCACCGACGCCGAAGTCATCGTCAAGTGGGTGGAGCAGGCGGAGGACGTCTTGGGCCATTCGGCCATAGACGAACATCTGACCGGCATTCACCAGACCGCCCGCGACATCCTCGATCTGCCCGTCAACATCCCCCTCTCGCAGACAGAAGCGGTCGAGCGGCTGGCGGTGGATCACTTCTTTGGCCACACCTGGGACACGCTGGCCCATAAGGAGCAGTATCGCCGGCTGCGCTTCGACTTCGACCCGCTGCTGGTGGCCGATATCGCCGTGCGGGCCAATCCGGTCTGGTTGGGCCGCGTCGTCGAGCTGCTGGTGCAGAATTCGGCCCGGGCCATGGAGCGCACGCCCACCAAGCGGCTGCGCCTCAGCCTGAGCCAGGACGGCGCGTTTGTCAGCGTCCGGCTGCGCGACACCGGCTGCGGCGTTCCCGAAGACCAGCTGCCCCTGATCTTTCGCCAGCCAACCCCCAAAACGCCCGCCGCCCCCGGCCAACGCCTGGGCGGTCTGGGGTTTGGCTGCCTTTTTGCCCAATTGATCGTACAGACTTATGGAGGAGACATCGATGTGGAACCAATGGACGCCCCCGGCACAACCGTCGTTTTTCGACTGCCCACCGCTGCCTGAGGGGCGGGCCCGCCCGCGCGTGCCTTGCGTTTCCCGGCCCGGGGGCGACACCCCGTGCCAACCTGTGCGCCAATCGCCTGCCGACGCGGCTCCCCTCGATGTTGCCGCGCCCCTCACCGGCCCCGTCGCACGTGCCGTCCACCGCTATCACCGCCTCCTGCCGCACGCGGCCGCCCAGGCATGTGACCCCGTCCACCACGCCCGACAGCCGCAC
>CALLZA010000394.1 GCA_937858165.1 uncultured Ardenticatenia bacterium | reverse complement strand
TTTATGAATAGATGAGTATCGTGTATTTGTTTTTTTTTTTCAAGCAGAAGACGGCATACGAGATCTAGTACGGTCTCGTGGGCTCGGAGATGTGTATAAGAGACAGGGTCCAGCGCGTCCAGGTCGGCCTCGGTGACGGCTTGCACCAGGACGATGACCGAGTAGTTCTGCGCCGCCGGCTCGGCCGCCAGGACGATGATGACGCTGCCCGCCCCGGCGCAGTTGGAGTACTGGTCATAGACGCCAGTGTAGACGGGGTCGGTGTAGTCGAAGCGGCCGTCGTAGGTGCAGTCGGCTGAGAAGTCGAAAAAGTCGACCAGTTCGCCCATTGACGTGTCGCCAAAGTAGGCCCCGGCCAAAATCTGGACGCCGGGTGTCGTATACGTGCCGGAGAAGCCGGCGATGTCGGGCGCGGCGATCAGTTCGCTGCCCAGTACCGTGCCATCGTCGTCATCCACCCAGTTCGAGCCGTCTACTTCAGCCCATTCGACCGGCACTTCGACGTAGATCGCCTGCGAATCGTCGTAGATGCCGACGAAGTTCTCATAGGTGGTAGGCGCGTCGCTCGTGGTCGTTTCGCCGCCTTCGGGCGCGGTCACTTCCTGGGCAAAGGAGAAGGACTGCACCAACGGGTCGCCGTTCAGTTGCCCTTCCAGCACCTCAGAGGTGGCGTAGCGCAGGACTTCGATCGACATGGTGTCGGTGGCGTTGCGGCTGCGCAGGATGTCGCAGTAGTCGGCCATCGTGCCATCGGTCGATAGCACCAGCCCTTCCAGCATGGTGATGATGTCGCCCGCTTCGACCCCCGCCCGGTCAGCCGGGGAACCGGATTCGACCGACGACACCCAGATGCCGGTGATGTCGTCTTCGGTGATGACGGCTTCACCGTTGACGCCGATGGAGTCCAGGTCGGTGCCGGCGCGCAGTTGCTCGACAATGGCACGGGCGTCGGCGGCGTTGATGGAGAAGTACTGGTTGGTGTCTGATGCGCCGGCGTAGTTGACGCCGACGACCTTGCCGTCCGATGTCACCAGCGGGCCGCCGGAGTTGCCGGGGTTGATCGTCGCGTCGTGTTCCAGCACCGAGTCGACCGAGGCCCAACTCGTCTCGCCGTCGGCGTCTTCCTTAGAGATGACGCCGCGGGTCAGCGTCGGCCGCGGGTCGCCCAGCGGGTAGCCCAGCGCGTAGATCTCGGTGCCCAGCGACGCCGGCGCGGTGTTCCAATCGACGTAGGGGAAACCATCCCCCTCGATATCGATAACGGCCAGGTCGGAGCACTCCGACACACCCAGGACGCGAGCGTTGAGCGGCTCGTCTTCGCCCTGAACATAAACCTGCAAGAAAGCCGCGCCCGTAACGACGTGGTTGTTGGTAACGGCAACGCCCGATGGGTCAATGATGAAGCCCGTACCGGCGCCGGCGCTGTTGTACTGCATGCCGAATTCGGGATCCATGAAGCTACCCTGAGCCACGATCTGGACGGTAGCGCCGATCGCTTCCTGGAACGAAGCAGCGGCCATAGGCCCGGATGGTGTCGGTTCGGCGGCCGCGGTCGGCTCGACAACGGTCGTCGGCTCAACAGGGGCGGTGGTCGCTTCGGCCACAGCCACGGTGGCCGCCGGCTCAATGGTCGCTTCGGCTCCCTCCTCATCGCCGCCACAGGCGACGAGAACCAGCGCAAGAATTAGTAGTAGAAAAAGAGAAACCAGCCGCAAACTCTTCACTCTTGCCTCCTCTGGGCATGATGCATACCACGTTTCAGACCGTCTACAAGCCGGTCCTTACAACCGATAAAGCGCGCCTCTAATCCAATTAAGACGCGCGGGCATTATACTGGAAAGCGGTTGTTAATAACAGTTAAGCAAATCACAGCCGGGGCGAACTGGTGGCCGGTTGGGGTCGTCTAGGGTACAGACAGGGTCGCGACCATTTCGGCCGCGCAATGGCGCACCGCGTCAAATGTTGCGCATAGTCGTCGTTTGGCCTATTGACTTTTGTCGACAGCTTATGTTAGACTGCACTTTTGATCTAGTGGAAGAGGAAGAGGCGTGTGGCGCTTAATCAGCCCGCCGTTTTTTTGCACCAGTTGAATTGCCTTTTTTGCGTGCTGCTTAAGTAACGCGGTTTCTTCGCGCCGGCTGGGGTCACAGTTGCATACTGTGGCGACGGCCGCTTGGGGATTAACGGCGAGCGTAGGGGATTATTATCTGATGACTGATCTGAACGATCCATTGTCCGACGAAATGGAAGTCCTGAACGTGCTCCTCAGCGAGGGCATCGAACAGCGCTATCTGACTTACGATCAGATTCTGGAAGCGCTGCCCGAAATCGAGAACAACATCATGTTGCTCGAAACCCTGCTGGAAGAGGCGCAGACGTTGGGAATCGCGATCTACGAGAACGAGGACGACGTCGTTGCCGTCGCGCTGGGCGCGCCGGATGACGAGGTGGACGACAGCCTGGCTGAGATCGACATCCCGGAAGAGTTGATCTATCGACGGCCGGCCCACGTCCCTTCCCATGACGCGCCCTTGTTCGACCTGAGCAACGTGCCTATCGACGACTCGGTTGGCCTCTACTTTCGCGAGATGGGGCAGCAGGGACTGCTGTCGGCCGACGAAGAGGTACAGTTGGCGATGGAGATCGAGGCTGGGCGCGCGGCCGAGGAGCTGCTGGCGACGGGCGAAGTAACCGATTTGAATGAAGTCGACCGGCTGGTCAACGCGCGCGAGATCGGCGACGCGGCGCGGGCGCACCTCATTCGCGCCAATACCCGCCTCGTGGTCAGCATCGCCAAGAAGTACCGCGGCCGCGGGCTGCAATTCCTGGACCTGATTCAGGAGGGCAACGTCGGCCTGATGAAGGCGGTCGAGAAGTACGACTATCGCCGCGGCAACCGCTTCAGCACCTACGCCACGTGGTGGATTCGCCAGGCCGTCACCCGCGCCCTGGCCAACCACGGCCGCACCATTCGTATCCCGGCCCATCTCGGCGGGCGCATCAGCAAGCTCTATCAGGTGGCCCAGGAGTTGGAGCAGGAGTACGGCCGCCAGCCCACGGCCGAAGAGATCGCCGAGAACATGGATTTGCCGGCCGACCGCGTGCGCTGGATGTTGCGCACCAGCCGCCAGCCGGTGCATCTGGAGCGGCCGGTGGGCGATGAGTCCGACGCCGAACTGGGTGACTTCATCGAGGACATCGAGGCCCCGGCTCCGGCCGAGACAGTGGCCCAGACGATGTTGACCGAGGAGATCGGCGACATCCTCGACCAGTTGACGCCGCGCGAGGCGCGCATCCTGCGCCTGCGCTACGGCTTGCAGGACGGCGAATCGCGCACGCTGAAGGAAGTGGGCGAGATGTTCGGCCTGTCGCGTGAACGCATTCGCCAGCTGGAGAAGGAGGCGCTGCGCAAGCTGCGCCACCCGAACTTCGCCGGGCATTTGCGGCAATACCTGAATTAAATACCTGTAGGGCGGGTTGCTTACCCGCCCTTTTCATTTGCCAGGGCAATTGCATATAAGAAATCGCACGCTGATTCTCGCTGATCAGCTTTTCTGATCAGCGAGATTAGCGTGCCACTTTTCCTAATAGGCAATTGCCCTGCGTCATTCGTGGGGCGAGTTGCCAACTAACCGCGCTACTTACGACACACAAACGCCATATCGCCCGGGTGAATGTGATAGCGTGCCGGCCGCCCGGCGCTCATATCCGTCGGCGTAACCGTGCCAAAGCCGGCGGCGCGGATCTTCTCGACGACATCCAGACCGTAGTGACGCAAGTGGCCGTTGGCATCGGGCTTGTCGAGAGCCTGCGTCTGTTGCTGGTGATAGTCGCCAGGCATGGTGAAGACGGCCAGCCCGCCGGGCACCAGCACGCGGGCGCACTCGCGCAGCGCCGCCCGGTCGTCGGGAATGTGCTCCAGGACGTGGTTGCACATCAGAAAGGCGAAGCGGTTGTCAGCGAAGCTCAACTGCTGTATATCTTCGCCCGGGTAGTGGACGTCCGGACGCAGATAGTCCGTCGTGCGCAGTGTGTCGCCCAGCAGCCGGTCGAGCAGACCGATGAGGGCGCGCTCCGGGGCGAAGATGAGGCTCGGCCCGGCCGGCTTGTTGTGCAGAAGGTCGGGCAGCAGCAGGGTCAGGCCGCGGTGGCGCGAGCGCGAATCGCAGCCGGGGCAGCCGGAGTTGTGCTGGACGGCGCGCCAATTGCTGAGTGACAGGAAGGCCGGCCCGCGCCAGCCGCAGCAGGGGCACTCCACGTCGTCGTGACCGGCGCGCAACTGGAAGTTCCAGACGTTGGCCAGCAGGCTGTGGGCGCGGTGCGCGGCTCGCCGCCATTCGCCGCGCGCCGCCAGACGGGCGACGCGCCCCAGCTCTACGCGCTGCCTGGCCCACGTCGGCACGCCTTGGCCGGGTTCGCCGACGGCGGCAATGTCAAAGGGGGAGTGCGGTTGGTCGCTCAGCGTTGTTGTTGGTAGTTCCATAGTCGTGTCAGACCGGCGTTGGCGAAGGTTGATCCCATTATAGGTAGCCGCCGGAGTGGTGTCACCCACGCGTCGTACTCTTTTACGCAAACTTCACCGCTGTTTCACAAGCCATTCATACGATATTGGGCCGTCTATGGTAAGTTGATAGTGGCTCAGGACGCCCCCGGCGACCAGGAAGTAATCGCATGACAATGCAACTCAAGCCCGAAACGATCGTCATTGAACCCGCCCGTGGCCGGCAGGTCGTCAACTGGCGCGAACTGCGCGAGTATCGCGACCTGTTCTACTTCCTGATCGACCGCGACATCAAGGTGCTCTACAAGCAAACGGTGCTGGGCTTCGGCTGGGCCATCCTGCGGCCGCTGCTGAGCATGGTTATCTTCACCGTCATCTTCGGCGGCCTGGCCCGCGTGGATAGCGACGGCCAGCCCTACGCCCTGTTTAGCTACGCCGCGCTGGTGCCCTGGCTCTACTTCAGCACCGCCCTGACGGCCAGCGCCCTCAGCCTGGTCAACAACACCGACATGTTGACCAAGGTCTACTTCCCGCGCCTCATTTTCCCGCTGACGCCCATCTTCTCCAAGCTGGTCGATTTCGCCATCTCCTTCGTCATCATTTTCGTCCTGATGGCCTGGTTCCGCGTGCCGCCGACGGCGCGGCTGGTCTACGTGCCGCTGCTCGTCGCCCTGATGATGTTGGCCACGGCCGGTATTGGCCTGTGGCTGGCCGCCATGTCGGTGCAGTATCGCGACGTGAAGCACGCCATGCCCTTTCTGACCCAAATCCTGATGTACGCCGCGCCGGTCGTCTGGTCGGCAGCGCTCATCGGCCAGCGCTTCGGGCCGACCGGCCGGCTGCTGTTCGGCCTCTACCCGATGGTCGGCATCATCGAGGGGTTCCGCGTCGCCCTACTGGGCACCGGCCCAATGCCCTGGGACATGCTGGCCGCCGGGACGGCTTCGGCTCTGGTCATCTTTGTCACCGGCCTGTTCTACTTTCGCCGCATGGAAGTCACCTTTGCCGACGTGGCCTAGTGCCGTCAGGGAGAAGTAGCAATGAACCCTCGCAGCAACGGCAGCCACGCCCATCACACCCCGTCCAACGCGGCGATCATCGCTGAGGCTGTGGCCAAGCAGTACCACATCGGCCTGCGTGAGCAGCGGCGCGATACATTGCTGCAATCGGCCGTCGCCGTCGTCACCGCGCCGCTGGCCAACCTGCGCCGGCTGCGGCGGCTGGGGCAAGCGGTAGACGATGAAGCCCCCGACGTGCTGTGGGCCTTGCGCGACGTGTCGTTCCGTGTCGCGCCCGGCGAAGTCGTCGGCCTCATTGGCCGCAACGGCGCGGGCAAGAGCACGCTGCTTAAGATTCTGTCGCGCATCACCCCGCCGACGCGCGGTCGGATCGTCCTCAACGGCCGCGTCAGCAGCCTGCTGGAAGTCGGCACCGGCTTCCACCCTGAACTGACTGGTCGCGAGAACGTCTACCTCAACGGCACCATCCTGGGCATGCGCAAGGCCGAGGTCGAACGGCGCTTCGACGAGATCGTCGCCTTCGCCGAGGTGGATAAGTTCATCGACACGCCGGTGAAGCGCTACTCCAGCGGCATGCGCGTGCGGCTGGCCTTTGCCGTCTCGGCCCATCTCCAGTCGGAGATTCTGCTGGTCGACGAGGTGTTGGCCGTGGGCGACGCCGCCTTCCAGGAGAAGTGCCTGCGCGCCATGGACGGCATCGCCCAGACGGGGCGGACGGTGCTGCTGGTCAGCCACAACATGCAGGTCATCCAACAACTGTGTGGCCGGGCGTTGCTGTTTGAGGGCGGGCGGTTGGTTGCCGACGACGCGCCGACGGCCGTTGTTGCCCGCTATCTGAGCCACGCCGCGGCGGCGTCCCTGCCGTCGGCCGTCCGGCTGGGGGACGAGCTGTGCCTGAACCGGCTGAGCGT
>CALLZA010000393.1 GCA_937858165.1 uncultured Ardenticatenia bacterium | reverse complement strand
CCTTCTACCTCTGCCAGTTATACGCTCCCCTTATGATGCTCTCTCATTGCCTCGTTCATATGTTGAGTCGCTACTGATACTGATGTGCCCTCGCCTCTCTGTGTCTTAGTGTTTTTTTTTTTTAATGATACGGCGACCACCGAGATCTACACTAGATCGCTCGTCGGCAGCGTCAGATGTGTATAAGAGACAGCCACAGCGCCACCCAGTACCCCGACTTTGAGAACGCGCGCATTAACGGCCACCCGGCCATGACCGTCATCGGCGACCACGACTGGCTGCGCGGGGCGTTCATCGAGACGGTGCAGAAGCGCGGCGCGGCCATCATCGCCGCCCGCGGTCTGTCGTCGGCCATGTCGGCGGCCAACGCCGCGCTCGATCACGTGCGCAGCTTCCTGCACAAGACGCCGGACGGGGATTGGTTCTCGGCCGTCGTCCCGTCCGACGGCAGCTACGGCATCGACCAGGGGCTGATGTTCTCCTTCCCTGTCGTCAGCGACGGGCAGGGCGGCTACCACATCGTCCAGGACCTGAAGTGGACGGAGTTCGCCAAGGGGAAGGTTGCCCTGACCCAGGATGAACTACGCGAAGAGCGCGCCGTCGTTTCTGATTTGCTTAGATAAGAGATAGGAACCACAGATTTCACAGATTGGTTTAGAACCAATCTGTGAAATCTGCGTAATCTGTGGTTCTCTTGAGGTCTTTCTATGATCAAGAACATCAACCACATCGCCATCATCGTGCCCGATCTGGAGGGTGCAGTGGCGTTCTGGGAAGGCGCGCTGGGGCTGAAGCTGGCGCGCACCGAGTCCGTGCCGGAAGAAGGCGTCGACGTGGCCTTCCTGCCCGTGGGCGACAGCAACGTTGAATTGCTAAAGCCGACCGTAGCCGACACCGGCGTGGCCCGTTTTCTGGAGAAGCGCGGCCCGGGCATCCACCACATGTGCTTCGAGGTCGATGACATCGAGGCCACGCTGGCCCAACTGCGCGAGCACAACGTGCAACTCATCAACGAGCAGCCGCAGGAAGGGCACGGCGGGCGGAAGTACGCCTTTGTGCATCCGAAAAGCACGGGCGGCGTTCTTGTAGAACTCTATCAATTGAGTGGCGAGTAAAGAAGAACCTCACGCCAAGATCGCTAAAGGCGCAAAGCACGCAAAGAAGAAATCTGTGTGATCTGTGGTTTCTCTTTGCGGTCTTGGCGCACTTTGCGATCTTGGCGTTAGGTTCTTTACTCGTCATTAGGGAGAGATTATGGCCGATCAATACGACGTGGTAGTGCTGGGCGCGGGGCCGGGGGGCTACGTGGCGGCGATTCGGGCGGCGCAGTTGGGGTTGCGGACGGCCGTCGTCGAACGGCAGTACATGGGCGGCGTCTGCCTCAACATCGGCTGCATTCCCACCAAGGCGCTGCTAAAAAATGCCGAAGTGGCCCACACCTTGCAGCACCGGGCCAAGGAGTTCGGCTTCAGCTTCGACAACCTGAAGCTCGACTACCCCACTGCCTTCAAGCGCAGCCGCCAGGTGTCTGACCGGCTGGTGAAGGGCGTCAGCTTCCTGATGAAGAAGAACAAGATCGACGTCTATGACGGCACGGGCACGCTGACCGGGCCGAACACGATGGCGGTCAAGCTCAACGACGGCAAGGAAGCGACGCTGAGCGCCAAGAACATCATCATCGCCACCGGGGCGCGGCCGCGCCCCTTCCCCGGCGTCGAGTTCGATGAGCAGCGCATTATCTCCTACATCCCGGCTATTCTGGCCGACAAGCCGCCCACGTCGGTGATCATCATCGGCGGCGGGGCGATTGGCGTCGAGTTCGCCTACGTCTGGGCCAACTACGGCGTCAACGTGACCATCCTGGAGATGATGCCCCACTTGCTGCCCAACGAAGAGCCGGAAGTCAGCGATACGCTGGAGAAGGCGTACAAGAAGCTGGGCGTCAAGTTCCAGACCAACGCCAGGGTGACGGGCATCGAGAAGAGCGACAATGGCGTGCGCGTGCAGGTCGAGGGCGGGCAACCGCTGGAGGCCGAGCAGTGCATGGTGGCCATCAACTTCCTGCCCAACACCGAGGGCATTGGGCTGGAGGCGGCCGGCGTGCAGTTGACCGAGCGCAAGAACATCGCCATCGACGGCAACATGCGCACCAACGTGCCGGGCGTCTACGCCATCGGCGACGTGGCCACCGACTACCGGCTGGCCCACGTGGCGTCGGCGATGGGCCTCATTGCCGCCGAGACGATCGCCGGCCACCACACGACGCCGCTCGACTTTCGCATGATGCCGCGCTGCACCTACAGCCAGCCGCAAGTGGCCAGCTTCGGCTACACCGAGGCAGCGGCCAAGGAGGCGGGCTACGAGGTCAAGGTCGGCCAGTTCCCGTTTGTGGCCAACGGCAAGTCGCTGGGGCTGGGCGAGAAAGAGGGCTTCGTGAAGATCATCAGCGACGCCCGCTATGGCGAGATTCTGGGCGCGCATCTGGTCGGCCCGGACGTGACGGAGCTGCTGCCGGAGCTGACGCTGGCGCACAACAACGAGCTGACGGCCGAGGAGATTGCCCGCAACGTCCACGCCCACCCGACGCTGAGCGAGGCGCTGATGGAAGCGGCCCACGGCGTCGAGGGGCAGCCGATCCACATCTAGCCCATGCCGCGCATCCGCGAGCTAGGCATCTATGACAGCGCGCTGCCGCCGGGGCCGCGCAACGCCATCAGCGATGTGGCCGGCGTCACCGTCGGCCACTTTACTCTCATCGCCGGGCCGAGTGACACCGGCCCGGCGTGGCGGCCCGGCAGCGGCCCGTTCCGCACCGGCGTCACCCTTGTTTTGCCCCACGGCGGCAACCTGTATGAAGACAAGGTTGTCGCCGCTGTCCACACCATCAACGGCTTCGGCAAGCCTCACGGCTTCGAGCAGGTGCGCGAACTGGGGCTGCTCGAGACGCCCATCGCCCTGACCGGCACGCTCAACGTGCCGCGCGTGGCCGACGCGCTCATCAGCCTGGCCATCGAGCAGAACCCCCACATCGGCGTCGGCTTCGCCGCCAGCGGCTGGCGCGGCCACGTCAGCGTCAACCCGCTGGTGGGCGAGACGAGCGACGGCTATCTGAGCGACTTGCAGGGGCGGCCCATTGGCCTGAGCGAGGTGCGCGCGGCGCTGGTCGCCGCGGCGGCCGATGTCGCTGAAGGGGCGGTCGGCGCGGGCACGGGCACGAGTTGCTACGGCTGGAAGGGGGGCATCGGCACGGCGTCGCGGGTGCTGGTTAGCGAAGAAGAGCTCACGCAAAGACGCAAAGAGAGCCAAGGCGCAAAGGAAGAAAGGGAAGCCGAATCTTCTTTGCGCCTTCGCCCCTCTGCGCCTTTGCGTGAGCTCGCCGCTCCCGGCAGCTATACCGTCGGCGCGCTGGTGCAGACCAACATGGGCCGGGCGGAGGAGTTGACGATCGGCGGCGTGCCTGTGGGGCGCTATTTGCGACCACCGGAAGAAGGGGCCAGGGGCCAGGTTCCAGGGGCCAGGGAAGAGCCCTCTTCCCCTGGAACCTGGCCCCTGGAACCTGACCCCTCTCCCCAAGGCAGTTCCATCATGATCGTGCTAGCCACCGACGCGCCGCTCGACAGCCGCGGCCTGGGGCGGCTGGCCAAGCGGGCGGTGTTCGGGCTGGCGCGTACGGGCACGCCCGGCCACGGCGGCAGCGGCGATTTTGTCATCGCCTTTAGCGTTCCCAGACCTCTGAGGTCTGCGGCAGACCTCAGAGGTCTACACGAACAGCCGCTCATGGACTTGTTCGCCCTGGCCGTTGTCGAATGTGTCGAGGAGGCGATCTACAACAGCCTGCTCATGGCCCAGACGGTCGTCGGCCGCCACGGTCACATCCGCCACGCCTTGCCGACCGATGAGGTAAAGCGGCTGGTGCATCGCACTTTCTGAAGTGCGATGCACCTTTCCGGTAGCGCTAAGAAGGTGCAACGCACTTCGGAAAGTGCGATGCACCGGGATAGGGCGATGCGCCGGGAAAGGGCTATAATCCGGCGTGATGCACGTCGCCCTCAACGCCACCTTCTGGGACCGGCCCCACACCGGCAGCGGCCAGTATACCCGCCAACTCGTCACCCACCTGCACCGCCTTGCTCCGGACGTGACCCTCACCCTCGTCTATCCGCAGTTGCCGGGCGGGCCGCCGCCGGAGGGCGTGCCCGACGACGTGGGCGTCCACATCGTGCCGCTGCGCCCCGGCCACGTGGGCAAAGTGCTGTTCGAGCAGCGCGGCTTCCCGGACGCCTGCCGCCGGCTGGGGGCGACGCTGGCCCACGTGCCCTACTTCGGCCCGCCGCTGCGCTCACCCGCGCCGCTGGTCGTCACCGTCCACGACCTGACGACGCTGCTTGTGCCGGAGTATCGTCACGGCCTGGGCGCGCGTCTCTACAACGCCCTGGTCAGCGCCGCCGCGCGCGGGGCCGACCACATCCTGACCGATTCACAGGCCAGCCGCGCCGACATCCTGACCCACCTGGGCGTGGCCGAGCCGGACGTGACCGTCGTCTATCTGGGCGTCGGGCCGGAGTACACGCCGCGGGCCGGCAACAGCCTGGTCGACATGGCCGTGCGGCGCAAATATGACCTGCCCGACTTCTACGTGCTCTATCTGGGCGGCTACGAGACGCACAAGAACGTCGTTACCCTGCTCAACGCCTACACCTACGTGGCCGGGGCGCTGGGCGAGGAGTACCCGCTGCTGTTGGCCGGGCGCAAGCCGGACGGGACATCGGCCGCCTTCCCCGACTACGACGGGCTGATCGAGCGCGCCGGGCTGAGCCGCTTCGTGCGCTGGATCGGCTACGTAGACGAGGCCGACAAGCCACTGCTCTATCGCAGCGCGGAGGTATTCGCCTTTCCCAGCCGCCATGAGGGGTTTGGCCTGCCGCCGCTGGAGGCGATGGCCTGCGGCACGCCGGTCGTCGTGGGCGACAGCGGTTCACTGCCGGAGGTCATCGGCCCGGCCGGCTTCGCCATCGACCCCGACGACGTGCGCGGCATGGCCGGGGCGATCATCGCGCTGGTGATGGACGAACAACAAGCGGCCGACCTCCGCCGCGCCGGCCCCCAGCAGGCGGCCCAGTTCACCTGGGAACGTACGGCAAAGGAAACGCTGGACGTATATAGGAGAGTGACGGGTGACGAGTGACGAACTACGAATCAAGAGCGCGACCAACGACTACTGACCCATTGACCCACTGACAACTGACAGCTTCCTGTATAATGTCCCCATGAACAGACGAGAGTTCTACGTAGTCATCGAACGCGACGAGGATGGGCTGTACGTTGGCGAAGTACCGCAGTTGTGCGCCTGCCACAGTCAGGTGCGCACGATTGATGAGTTGATGAACAACATGCGTGAAGTCATCGCCCTATGCCTCGAAGATGAAGAGGATGAGGTGGACTCCTTGCCTGCTGACTTACTGACAACTGACAACTACTATGCCCTTCACCAACACCTACTCTAACCTCCCCGTCCTCATCACCGGCCACACCGGCTTTAAAGGGTCGTGGCTGACGACGTGGCTGCTCGAACTGGGGGCGACGGTCATCGGCTTCAGCCACCCGGAGCCGCCGACCCAGCCCAGCAACTTCGTCGCCTCCGGCCTGAGCGAGCGCATCATCGACGTGCGCGGCGACATCCGCGACTTTGACGCCGTGCGCCAGACGATAGCCACCCACCGGCCGGAGATCGTCTTCCACCTGGCGGCGCAGCCCATTGTCCTGCGCTCCGTGGAGCAGCCGAAGCTGACCATCGACACCAACGCCGGCGGCACGGTCAACGTGCTAGAGGCGATCCGCCAAACCAACAGCGTGCGCGCTCTGGTCAGCATCACCACCGACAAGGTGTACGAGAATCAGGAGTGGCTGTGGGGGTATCGCGAGAGCGACACCCTGGGCGGCCACGACCCGTATAGCGCCAGCAAGGCGATGGCCGAACTGGCTATCGCCGCCTATCGCAGCACCTACTTCGCGCCGGGCGACTATGACAACCACGGCGTGGCCATCGCCTCGACGCGAGCGGGCAACGTCATCGGCGGCGGCGACTTCGCTGACTACCGTCTCGTGCCCGACTGCATGAAGGCGCTCATGGACGGCCGCCCCATCGGCGTGCGCAATCCGCTCAGCGTGCGGCCGTGGCAGCACGTGCTGGAGCCTCTCAGTGGCTATCTGTGGCTGGGCGCGCAACTGCTGCGGCGCGGCCCAGCCCCTGTCTCTTATACCCATCTCCGAGCCCACGAGACCGTACTAGATCTCGTATGCCGTCTTCTGCTTGAAAAAAAAAAAACTACGTGGACCCATTAGTACTACGCACTGTCACATATACACCCGAGCGCAGGAGACATAACTGACAGACGACGCAGTGATATAACTATAGGATGAGGTACACACATAGCCACGCA
>CALLZA010000392.1 GCA_937858165.1 uncultured Ardenticatenia bacterium | reverse complement strand
TTTTCTGTCCATGAGTCTTTAGTGTCTTTTGTTATTTTTTTTTTTTTTAATGATACGGCGACCACCGAGATCTACACTAGATCGCTCGTCGGCAGCGTCAGATGTGTATAAGAGACAGCTTCTGACCTATGGCCAGAGCTACTGTCTCAACCTCGGCGGCTGCGTCACTCTCGGCGGCGACGCCCTGCCCGGCTACCCGCTGCGGGCTATCCGCGTCACCAACGAGGCCGTGGCCGGCGGCTCGACCATCACCGGCAGCAGCGTCAGTCGCGGCCAGAAGCCCGTTTTCTTCCTCATGGCCAACATCCACGCCCGCGAGATTACCACGCCGGAACTAGCCATGCGCTTCCTCAATCTCTTGCTTGACGGCTATGGCACAGACGCCGACGTCACCTGGTTGGTCGACTACCACGAGATCTGGATCGTGCCCACGGCCAACCCCGACGGCCACTGGCTAGTGGAGTTGGGCGAGCGGCCGGAGTATGGCGGCCTGCCATTCTATCAGCGCAAGAACGCTCGCCTGCACAACTTCATCGCCGGCGTAGACGACTGCTTCGTCTGGCCGCCGGGCGAAAGCACGCACTTTGGCGTCGATCTTAACCGCAACCACACTTTCGCCTGGGGCGGCGACGGCTCCAGTCCACAACCATGCCACGCCACCTTTCGCGGACCAGGGGCGGCATCGGAGAGCGAGACGGCCCGGTTGGAAGCGCTCGTCACCGCGCTTGTGCCCGACCAGCGCGGCCCCGAAATGGATGACCCCGCCCCCGACAATACCACCGGTCTGTTCATCACCCTCCACAGCTTTGGCGACCTTATCCTCTGGCCGTGGGGCCACCTTGCCGTCGACGCGCCCAACAAGGCTGACTTGCAGGCCATCGGCGACAAGCTGGCCACGTTCAACGGCTATCGCTCCTGCCAATCGGCCGCCTGGGACTGCCTCTACGCCGCCGCCGGGGCCAGCGATGATTGGGCCTACGGCGGGTTGGGCATCCCTGCCTTTACGTTCGAGGTGGGTGGCGCGTTCATGCCGGACTACAGCGAGATCGACGGCAGCCAATGGCCGGAGAACCGCCCGGCGCTCCTCTACGCGGCCAAGATCGCCCGCACCCCTTACCAAACCGTTCACGGCCCGGACGCGCGCCGGCCTATCGTCGCCGGGCCGGGGCCGCTGCGGCTCGTCTCGGCTACCATTGACGCGACCGGCAATGGTAACCGCCCCATCGCCGCCGCTGTCTACACCCTCGACGTGCCGCCCTGGGAGGACGACGCCACGCCTGTGCCCCTGGCCTCGGCCGACGACGCCTTCGATTCGCCCGTCGAATCCGTGGTGGCCGAGCTGGACAGTTCGGCCCTCGCCCCCGGCCGCCACATACTCTACCTGCGCGGCCAGGACAACGCCGGCAATTGGGGCCCGGTCTCGGCTGCGTTCTTCACCGTCCCGACCCCACCGGCAACGGAGTGGCTGTTCTTGCCGTCCATTCTAAGGCAGTGAGTCGTGCATCGGTCATTAGACCGACGCACAACTCACTGAACCCCTTCCATCCCAAACTGCGTCTCATACAACGACGCATTCAGCCCGCCGCGGGCCAACAACTCATCGTGCGTGCCCCGCTCCACCAGTTGCCCCTGATCCATAACCAGAATCACGTCGGCAGCCAGAATGGTGGATAGGCGGTGGGCGATGACCAGGCTCGTCCGCCCCTCCATGACGTGTTGCAACGCATCCTGAATCAGCGCCTCCGACAGCGAGTCGAGGTGGGACGTGGCCTCGTCGAGCACCAGGATACGTGGGTCCTTCAGGATGACGCGGGCGATGGCCACCCGCTGGCGCTCGCCGCCACTCAGCCGATAGCCGCGCTCGCCGACGACCGTTTCGTAGCCATCGGGCAGCCCGGCAATGAAGTCGTGGATGTTGGCCGCGCGGGCGGCGGCGATCATCGCCGCTTCGGTCGCGTCCGGACGAGCATAGAGCAGATTGGCACGGATGGTGTCGTAAAAGAGGTACGTCTCCTGCGTCACCATGCCGATGTTCTCAGCCAGCGACGTGAGCGTCAGCTCGCGCAAGTCACGGCCGTCGATGAGCACCCGCCCGCCGGTTGGGTCGTAGAGGCGGGGAATGAGGTAGGTGATCGTCGTCTTGCCCGCGCCGCTCGGTCCCACCAGCGCCGCCAGTTGGCCCGGCTCGATGTGGAAGTCCACGTCCTTCAGCGCCGCCCGCCGCGGCGCGGCAGCTTCAGGAGTGACGACATTGCCGTTCTCGTTCTCGGCTACCTCCTTCTCGGCCGCGCCATTGGGACGATAGGCCACCGCGCGGGGCTTGCGATCACGCCCGCGGCGCACCAGCGTCTCGCTGCCGCCCCAGTCGTAACGCACTACTTCACTCAGGCCCGGTCGCTGGCCGTCGCCCAGCTTGGCGTAATCGAACGTCACGTTCTCGAACGCTATACGCCCCTCGACCCGTTGCAACGGCGTCGCGTCCGGCGCTTCGCCGATCTCGACCGGGATATCCAACACCTCAAAGACGCGCTCAAAGCTGACCATGCTCTGGGCGAACTCGACCGGCGCGTTGGTCAGCGCCATCAGCGGGCCGTAGAGTTGACCCAGGTACGCGCCGAAGGCAACGATGGTGCCGATGGTGAACGCCCCCTCCATGGTCAGGTAGCCGCCGACCCAGTAGACCAGCGCGCTGCCCACAGCCTGTCTCTTATACACATCTGACGCTGCCGACGAGCGATCTAGTGTAGATCCCGGTGGACCCCGTATCATTAAAAAAAAAAACCAACGACACCACAAGAGGCGTTGGCGACATACACAACAGAAACAACCAGAGAAAGTCGGACACTCGCGAACGCAATGAGAGCG
>CALLZA010000391.1 GCA_937858165.1 uncultured Ardenticatenia bacterium | reverse complement strand
GTTCATGCGCTCGCTCGACGTGGTCGAGGCGCTGGCGGCCGAGATGGTCTACCCCGGCCACGGGCGGCCGTTCGGTGACCCCCGTCGCGTCATCGCCCGCCAGCGCGAACGCATCAGCCAGCGCCGGGCCGAATGCCTCGACTTCGTGCGCGCCGGGTTGTCCCGCATCCCCGAACTGCTCGACGCTATGTACGCCCATCAGCCGCCGGCCACGCGCCTGGCCGGGCTGTGGATGCTGGTCGGCTACCTCGATCTGCTCATCGAGGACGGTCTGGCCATTCAGGAGGAACACGACGATGTCTGGCACTACGTTGCCGCGTAAGACGCTGCCCAGTGGGGTGCCACTGCCCACGCCGGCCCAGGTGCGGCAACTGCCGCGCTTTCACCACGCGACCATCGGCCCGGAGCACCTCGACGCGATGGGCCACATGAACATCCGCTGGTACATGGCGTTCTACGACGAGACGGCCTGGGGCCTGGCCGAAGGGCTGGGCATGGATCTGGCTTACTTCCACGCCCATGAGAGCGGCGTCTTCGCCCTGCAACACCACATCCGCTATCTGGCCGAAGTGATGCCCGGCAACGAGATCGCCATCCACGGGCGGCTGCTCGGGGTGGGGCCTAAGCGGTTCCACTGGATGGGCTTCATGCTCAACGAGACCCACGACCGGCTGGCATCGACCATCGAGGCGCTGGTGGCCTATGCCGATCTGCGCGTGCGGCGCATCGCCCCCTTCCCGCCGCCGCTACTGGCGCGGCTGGAGGGAATGCTGGGCGAGCACGCGACGCTAGAGTGGCAGCCGCCGCTGAGTGGGATCATGGCCCCTTAACTCCATAACAGAAGAATGGCACGCAGATGACGCTGATGACACAGATGTACGCAGATAAGAAAGCGAATTCTTCGCTGCGTAAATCTGCGCCATCAGCGTCATCTGCGTGCTATTCTTACATGCCATCCAACACGATATGAGATAAGCTTGCGGTGGGCCAAACGGAGGTAGAGCCAATGCCCGGTCCGCTCGCGTCGCTCAAGGTTCTCGATTTTACCGCCCTATTGCCCGGCCCCTTCGCCACAATGGCCCTGGCCGATCTGGGCGCGGACGTGGTGCGCGTCGAGTCGCCCACACGGCCCGACATGGTGCGCTTCCTGCCCCCCTTCGACGGCGACATCTCCGCCTGGCACGGCGTCCTCAACCGCAACAAGCGCTCGCTGGCCCTCGACCTGAAGCGGCCGGCGGCCGTTGCCGCCGTCAAGCGCCTGATTGCCGCCGGCGGCTACGACATCCTCATCGAGCAATTCCGGCCGGGCGTTATGGATCGGCTGGGCCTCGGCTACGAGGCACTGCGGGCGCTGAACCCGGCGCTCATCTACGTCGCCCTGACCGGCTACGGCCAGACCGGGCCCCTGCGCGACCGCGCCGGCCACGACAACAACTACCTGGCCCTCTCCGGCGCGCTCAGCTATAGCGGCCGCGCCGCCACCGGCCCACCGCCGCTGGGCATCCAGGTGGCCGACGTGGGCGGCGGGGCGCTGGGGGCGCTGGTCGGCTTGCTGGCGGCCGTCGTCCAGCGGCAGGCCACCGGCCGCGGCGACATGGTGGACGTCAGCATGTATGACCTGATGGTCGCCTGGCAGGCCCACCTGGTCGCCCACTACCTTGTGGCCGGGGAGACGCCTGCCCCGGAAGGGATGGCCCTCAACGGCGGTCGGGCCTACGACCTTTACCAGACGCAGGACGGCCGCTGGCTGTCCGTCGGCAGCCTGGAGCCTAAGTTCTGGGAAGGGTTCTGCGCCGCCATCGACCGGGCCGATTTGACCGCGCCAGGGCTGAGCCTGGATGACGGCGAGCAAGCACGGGTAAAGGCCGCCGTGCGCGAAGCTATCGCCGCCCGCCCGCTGGCCGAGTGGATCGCCGTCTTCGCCCCGTTGGACGTGTGCGTCGAGCCGGTGCGGACCGTGCCGGAGATGCTGGCCGCGCCCCACACCGCCGCCCGAGGCCTGGTCGTCGACGTGCCCCGCCCGGGCGGCGCGCAACGACAGATCGCCAGCCCGTGGCGCTTCAGCGAGGGCGCGGCCACCTACCGCCACGTTGGCGCACCGCTGGGGCAGCATACGGCCGAGGTGCTGCGCGAGGCGGGCTTCTCGGCGGCCGAGATTGAGGAGTTGACATGACGGGAGTAAGTGGCCGGTGGAGTGTAGCAGGTGGCGGGTAACGACTTCTGCGCCCCCTGCTCCCCCGCCCCTCCGCTCCCCTGCTCAGGAGCGGGTCACCAACCCGCCCTACAATACTGAGGAAAGGATGCACTTCCAACCCTTCAACCAACCCCCGCCCCGCCTGGGCAACCAGTACGACGAAGACCGCGTGTTGCGCAGCTACCTGCGCCGCCGCCTGCCGCCCGACGTGCTGGCCGAGGTCACGCCGGCGCTGCGCGAGATGGGCGCGCTGGCCGGCGGCGAGCTGTATGAGTTGCAACTGGCCGACCGGCTGAACGAGCCGTCGCTGACCCAGTGGGACGCCTGGGGAGAGCGCATCGACCGCATCGTCGTCACGCCGCTCTGGCAGCGGGCCGAGCGGCTGGCGGCCTGTCTCCTCTACACATCCGACGCCGCCGAGGAGCGATCCAGGGGACATCGCGGTGGTACCCGTATCATTGAACAAACAAACCCAAAACACCACTACTAGCAAAAACTAGCAGTCACAAAGAAAACCACA
>CALLZA010000390.1 GCA_937858165.1 uncultured Ardenticatenia bacterium | reverse complement strand
CTTACTCTAGTCTTATTCTCTGTCTTTTTGTATTGCGCTCTTTTGTCTTGTGATAGTTGTTTTATAGTCTGCTATTGATTTTATGTGTTTGGTTCTCTAGTTTGTAATTGTGCTCCAGGTCTTTGTTTTGTTTTTTTTTTAATGATACGGCGACCACCGAGATCTACACTAGATCGCTCGTCGGCAGCGTCAGATGTGTATAAGAGACAGAGCCAGCGGCGTCAGCCAGGAGTTGTTGGACGAAATCCACCAGGTGCTGACCTGGCCGGCGACGGAAGAGGAGATCGAGGGGGCCATGCACCTTGTGCCCGATGACGTGGTGCAGATGTGCACCGCCAGCGGCTCGCCCGACGAGGTCAAGGCCAAGGTGCGTGAGTACATCAGCAGCGGCGCGACCTGCCCCATCCTCTACCCGCTGGGCGATCCGAAGCTCATGATCGACATCTTCAGCACGGGCTACAATTAGCCCGCTCCCGGTGCATCGCACTTTCTGAAGTGCGTTGCACCTTGTGGCCAGGCAGAAGAAGGTGCGACGCACTCAAGAAAGTGCGTCGCACCTTTTTTGGCCCTCTACCTCGACGGTATAGCACGTTTGTGCTAAAATCCTCCGTTGCGCGACCGTTCCAGCCGTCCTACGAAACGCTAATGGTATGCCGCTAGCCGCTATGTTAGAATGGTGAGTCGGCTAAGGCGGGTCGGTCGCGCGGAGGTTGTGGGTATGGCTCTCCTTCGCGCAGCAGGAAACGGAAGTATGTCGCTCGACAAGATCATCGTGCGCGGCGCGCGCGAACACAACCTCAAGAACATTGACGTGGAGATTCCCCGCGACAAGCTGGTGGTCATCACCGGTCTGTCGGGTTCGGGCAAGTCGTCGCTGGCCTTCGATACCATCTTCGCCGAAGGGCAGCGCCGCTACGTCGAGTCGCTGTCGGCCTATGCCCGCCAGTTCCTGGGCCAGATGGAGAAGCCCGACGTCGACAACATCGAGGGCCTCAGCCCGGCGGTGTCGATTGACCAGAAAGGCGTCAGCCAGAACCCGCGCTCGACCGTGGGCACGGTCACCGAGATCTACGACTACCTGCGCCTGCTGTTCGCCCGCGTCGGCACGCCCCACTGCCCGGTCTGCGGCCGGCCGGTCATGCCCCAGTCGGCCGAGCAGATCGTCGGCAACGTGCTGACCATGCCCACCGGCACGCGCATCCAGGTGTTGGCCCCGCTGGTGCAGGACCGCAAGGGGCACCATCAGAGCGTCTTCGACGACGTGCGCAAGGCGGGCTTCGTCCGTGTGCGCGTCAACGGCGAAGTGCATCAGGTGGACGACAAGATCGAACTCGACCGCTACAAGAACCACACCATCGAGGCCGTCGTTGACCGCCTGGTCATCCGCCACGCGCCGGACGACATGAGCGAAGAGGCGGCCAGCGACCGCAGCCGGCTGACCGACTCCATCGAGACGGCGCTGTTGTTGGGCAAGGGCATCGTCATCATCAACGATGTGACCGACGCCGCCAACCCGACCGACCACCTCTACTCCGAACACCTCTACTGCCCCTATGACGGCACGAGCATTCCGCCCATCGAGCCGCGCACCTTCAGCTTCAACACCCCTTACGGCGCTTGCCCGGAGTGCCAGGGGCTGGGCATCCAGAAGGAGATCGATCCCGACCTCGTTGTGCCCAATAAGGAGTTGACGCTGACCGACGGGGCCATCACCGGCTGGCCGACGGAAGACAAGGCGGGCTACTACTGGCAACTGCTGAAGGCCACCGCGCAGCACTTCGACATTCCGCTCGACGTGCCCGTGCGCCAGCTCAGCCAGCAGCAGATGCGCATCTTGCTCTACGGCAGCGGCAACGAGTCGATCGACGTGCGCTATCGCAACCGCGAGGGGGCCACGCGCCACTACGGCACGAAGTACGAAGGCGTCATCCCCAACCTGTGGCGGCGCTTCCGCGAGTCCACGTCCGACTACGTGCGCGAGAAGCTGGAAGAGTACATGGTCGACCGGCCGTGCCGCACCTGCGAGGGCACGCGGTTGCAGCCGGTGGCCCGCGCCGCGGACGTGGCCGGCGTGCCCATCGTCACCGTGACCAAGCAGGCGGTGGTCAAGCACCTCGACCGGGCGCGGGGCCTGGAAGACCTGGAGCTGACTCTTAACCACATATCCGGGCCCACGAGACCGTACTAAATACCGTACTACGCCTTCTGCTTGAAA
>CALLZA010000389.1 GCA_937858165.1 uncultured Ardenticatenia bacterium | reverse complement strand
TTTGTTATGATTACTAGCTCTCGAATTTTCATCAGATTGTTTCGTTATGACATGATATTTGTTAGTGTTACTAATAGCTTTTGTTGTATCTATTTGTTTGCTTGTTGTCGTGTGTTTGTTTTTTTTTTTTCAAGCAGAAGACGGCATACGAGATCTAGTACGGTCTCGTGGGCTCGGAGATGTGTATAAGAGACAGGTCCACAGATTACACAGATTTCACAGACTACAAGAAGAAATCCGTGTAATCTGTGGACTTCTTCTCTATAACAATCCTGTAGGGACGACGGCGACGGCCGTGGCTTCGTCGGCGCGCAGGGCCATGCAAGCCACGCCCTGAACCACGCCCTCCTTGGCCGGAATCTCGTCGGCGGCGAAGCGTATGAGCTTGCCCAGACGCGAAATGATGACCAGCTCGTCACCCGGGCCGACGGCCGCCGCGACAACCAACTCATCCGTTTTCATCGCCACCTTGCCGGCCGCCGCCGGAGCCTTGTTGGCGGCGAACCCGCTCATCAGGCGCACCGTCCCCTGCCCGTCGGCCCCCAGCAGGAAGACGCCGCCGTCGGCGCGCACGGCAGCCGCGGCCACAGCGGCATCGGTTACATCGAGCCGGATGCCCAGGCAGCCACGGGCCGGCACCTGCGTCTCCATGAAGCGGATGGCCTTGCCCTCACGCGAGGCAAGGAACAGATCGTCACCACCGCCCGACCAGCAGGCCGCCACCAACGGCCCACCTTCCTTCACATCATGGAAGCTGGTGCCGGCAATGAGGCTGCCACCCAGATAGGCGGCGCGTACACGGCGCACCCAGCCGCGCTGGCTGAGCAGGATAATGTATTGCCCACCCCCCTCGGCCAGCGCGCCCACGACCCGCTCGCCCGGCCGCAGCGGCAGATGGTCGCTCAGAGGCCCGCCGCGCGCCCGCACCGGCGACGCCGCCAGCTTGCCCGCCGGCAGACGAAAGGCGCGGCCGTCGGACGTGAACAACAGCAGTGTGTCGTTGTCGCCGGCGTGGGCCAACAGGGTCGGAGTGTCATCCTCGGCCGTGTCCAGATCGAACACGCCCATGCCACCGCGTCGTTGCCGGCCGTAGAGGTGGCGCGGCGTGCGCTTGGCTACGCCGCGGCGGCTGATGGTGATAATGGCGTAGGGCGTGGGCGGCTCGTCGGGCAGGGCGGCCGGGGCAGCGGCACGGGGCACTTCGTTTCGGCCGCGCAGGCTGACCAACTCGGCCTCCAACGCCTCGACGTAGGCGACCACTTCGGCCGGGGCGCGACTCAGGTCGGGGCGTTCGATCATGGTTTGTCCTCGCTGAGCGCGCACCGGGGCAGTAGCACGCCCATGTCTACCGGTCGGCGCTCGAAGTTGGCAAAGGTCAGGTCGTTGAACGGCAGGTCGAAGGCGCGGCGGGCGCGCTCCATCAGTTCAAGATAGTTCGTCAGCAAGCGCCGCGACCAATCCAGCCCCAGGGCAGCGGCGGCGGCCTTCAGGCCGGTGTCCGACGCCCCTTCCAGCTCGACGAAGAGGCCAAAGGGCATCTCGTCGAGCACCACTTCCACGTCGCCCAGGTGGAACGTCGTGCGGTACTTCTCGTAGGTTTGCACCGCGTGGAACCCCAACCGGTCGAAGATGAGGGCCATGCGGTCGAACTCTTCGACGGTCAGTTCGATCTCCTCGCGGGTCTTCGCTTCGCTGGCCGCGTCCTGAGCGGGGAGGCCCTTATAGGTCAGGCGCACGCGCGAGTCTTGCCGCAGCCGCAGCAACGCCTGGCGAGCCAGGAGACGCTCGTCAACCGTGTCAAAGCGGACGTTGCGCTCGTAGACCCGCGGCGCACCCAGCACCGCCCCGGCCGTCACCAGCCGCCGCCGCACCGCGTTCAGGTCAGCTACCAGGAACTTGACCTCGACCTCCTGATTGTCACCGGCGCTCGACTTCATGACGCTCCAAGAAAAGGAAACCACAGATTACGCAGATTTTCAGAAGTAATCTGTGAAATCTGTGCAATCTGTGGTTAAGCCTCTTCGGGCTGCTCCTGGCTGATGCCGACGAGGGGCTGGTCTTTCTCCACACTGGCCCCGGGGCTGACGTGGACGTGGGTCACGACGCCGGCGCACGGCGCGCGCAACTCGTTCTCCATCTTCATCGACTCCAGGATGACCAGCTTCTGCCCAAATTCAACTACGTCGCCCACGGCCACGGGCACAGCGATGATGATACCCGGCATGGGCGAGGCGACGATCGCCTCGCCGTCGACCGACACGCCCGAAGTGCGCATTCGGCTCAGCCGATAGGCGCGCTCGTCCTGCACCTGCACGCTATACAGCTCGCCCTCAATGAGGACTTCCCAATGGTCGCGGCGCTCCTCGACCACGGCCGCGATGGAGCGGTTGTTCATCAGCAACGACGTCACCCCGCCCGACGGCAGGCGGCGAAAGTCGATCGCGTAGGGCTTGTCATCGATGAGGATGCCGCGATCGGCATCGATCTCGATGGTGTATTCCTGATTCTTGACGGTGGCGATATATTTCATACTGGCCCTTGTTATCAGTGGTCAGTCATTCACTTTTGTTACTGAATACTGCTTACTGACTACTGATCACTGAATACTGCCTCTACCGCCGCAACCGCTCCCAGCGGCTATACCACTTCCAGTTGCTCGTGTCGCGCGCACCGGGAGCGACGATCTGGGCCGCGCGTTGGTGCTGTTCGTGGGCGGCCAGCGTAGCCAGCAGCGCTGCTTCCAGGGCGTGTTCGGCGGCGCGGTCGTCCATGCTGAAACGATCCTCGACAAACTTCGTGTCGAACTGACCGGACATGAAGCGGTGGCTGTCCATCATGTGCTGGTGAAACGGGATGTTGGTCTTCACGCCCATGATGCGATACTCCTCCAGCGCCCGGCGCATGCGCAGCACCGCCTCGCCGCGCGTCTCGCCATAGCAGATGAGTTTGCTGATCATGGAGTCATAGTAGGGCGAAATCTCGTTGCCCTCGAACACACCCGTGTCGACGCGCACGCCCGGCCCGGTGGGCAACTGAACCGAGGTGATGATGCCCGTGGAGGGCAGATAGCCATTGTACGGGTCTTCGGCATTGATGCGGCATTCGATGGCCCAGCCGTTGATGACGACGTCTTCCTGGCGCAAGCGCAGCCGCCGGCCGCGAGCGATCCGTAACTGCTCCTGGACGATGTCAATGCCCGTCACCAGCTCCGTCACCGGGTGCTCCACCTGCAAGCGCGTGTTCATCTCCAGAAAGTAGAAGTTGCGGTCGCGGTCGAGCAGAAATTCAATTGTACCTGCATTGACATAATTCACCGAGCGCGCCGCGGCCACGGCGACCTCGCCCATCCGCCGCCGCAGGTCAGCATCGACAACGAACGACGGTGCTTCCTCGATCAGCTTCTGGTGGCGGCGCTGGAGCGAGCATTCGCGCTCGCCGAGGTAGAGGGTGTTGCCGTGGCTGTCGGCCAGCAGTTGAATCTCGATGTGGCGCGCCTCGACGATCATCTTTTCGATGTAGACGGTGTCGTCGCCGAAGGCGGCTTTGGCCTCGCGGCGGGCCGAGGCGAAGGCGTCGTCCAGCCCATCGGCCGCGCGCACCGGGCGCATCCCCTTGCCGCCGCCGCCGGCCGCAGCCTTCACCAACACCGGGAAGCCCATCTCGCGCGCGGCGGCGCTCATCTCGGCGTCCGTCTGGCCGGGCGTTGTGCCGGGCACGACGGGCACGCCGGCGGCCATCACCGTCGCCCGGGCCATGAGCTTGTCGCCCATGATGCCGATGGCGCGCGCCGGCGGGCCAACGAAGACGATGCCCGCGTCGGCACAGGCCTGGGCGAACGTCTCGCGCTCGGCCAGAAAGCCGTAGCCGGGGTGGATGGCTCCCGCGCCGGAGCGGCGGGCCACGTCGAGCAGCTTCTCCACGACCAGATAGCTATCGCGGGCCGGCGGCGGGCCGATGTAGTACGCCTCGTCGGCGAAGCGCACGTGAGGCGCGTTGCGGTCGGCGTCGGAGTAGACGGCGACGGTGGCGATGCCCAACTCCCGCGCCGCCCGCAAGATGCGCATGGCGATCTCGCCTCGGTTGGCGATGAGCAACTTGTCAAACTTCTGAACTAACAGACCGTCGTCCCTTAGCATAGTTATCTCTCAAGAGGAGTGATCCGCAGATTCGGCAGATTGGGCAGATTACAAGACACCTGCCCGATCTCTTCCCGAATCCCTAGCCCCTAATCCCTATAATGGAATGTTCCCATGCTTTTTCGGCGGGTTCTGGTCGCGCTTGTTCTGGAGCATGTTGAGGGCATTGATCAGGCGCGGCCGCGTCTCGCTCGGCTCGATCACGTCATCGATGTAACCGCGCTGGGCAGCGATGTAGGGGTTGGCCAGGTGCTCACGGTACTCATGTACCAGCTCGTTGCGCTTGGCGTCGGGCGCGTCGGCGTCGGCGATCTCGCGCCGGTAGATGATGTTGACCGCGCCGTCCGGCCCCATGACGGCGATCTCGGCCGACGGCCAGGCGACGTTGAAGTCGGAGCGAATGTGCTTGCTGTTCATGACGCAGTACGCGCCGCCGTAGGCCTTGCGGGTGATGACCGTCAGCTTGGGCACGGTGGCCTCACAGAAGGCGTAGAGCAGCTTGGCCCCGTGGCGGATGATGCCGCCGTGTTCCTGATCCAGCCCCGGCAGGAAGCCGGGCACGTCTTCGAAAACGACCAGCGGAATGTTGAAGCAGTCGCAGAAGCGGACGAAGCGTGCCGCCTTTTCGCTGGCGTTGATGTCGAGCACGCCGGCCAGCACCATCGGCTGATTGGCGACGATGCCAATGCTGTGGCCCCCCAGCCGGGCGAAGCCAACGACAATGTTCTGGGCGTAGTGCTCCTGAATCTCGTAGAAGCGCCCTTCGTCAATGACCAGACGGATGACGTCCTTGATGTCGTAGGCCTGATTGGGGTTCTCCGGCACCAGGCTATTGAGCGCCTCATCGGCGCGCAGCGCGTCGTCGTTGCCCTCGCGGAAGGGCGCGTCTTCCATGTTGTTCGACGGCAGATAGCCCATCAGTTCACGGATGAGGAACAGGCAGTCCTCCTCCGACTCGGCCGCCATGTGGGCGACGCCACTGATCCTGTTGTGGGTCATCGCCCCGCCCAACTCTTCGAAGGTCACGTCCTGGTGCGTCACCGTCTTGACCACGTCCGGCCCGGTGATGAACATGTGGCTGCTGTCTCTTATACACATCTGACGCTGCCGACGAGCGATCTAGTGTAGATCTCGGTGGTCGCCGTATCATTAAAAAAAAAAATAGCGCGCATAACAGAGGAGCGCAAG
>CALLZA010000388.1 GCA_937858165.1 uncultured Ardenticatenia bacterium | reverse complement strand
TCCGTCTCGTGCTGCTGGGCGAGTTTTTTGCGGTGTCTGTGGCTCTTTTTTCAAGCAGAAGACGGCAGACGAGATCTAGTACGGTCTCGTGGGCGCGGAGATGTGTATAAGAGACAGGGATGGTCATCGTGCCCAGCCGGGCGATCATCGTCTCCAGAAAGGTCGCGTGCGTGCCGATGCGATAGCGCAGCGCGTCGAGACCGGGCCGGTTGGCCGTCGGCTCCGGCGTCACCGGCTCCACGCCCTCGCAGCAGCCGCAGGTTTGGCTTGTGTCGCTCATCGTCCGCCCTCCATCTTAATCTCCAGCAGGCCGTCGTCGGGACGGCTGGGGTCGTTGTCCAGCCGGGCGATCTCCAGCGGCCCCAGCGGCAACAGGCCGCGGGCCACTTCGCCGGCCGGCCCCTCATAGCGGCGCTCCAGCCGCGTGACCTGCACGTTGTCCACCCCGGCCACGCTCTGGGCCGCGGCCACCAGCGCGCTGAGGGCCACTCCCTGGCCGAAGGTCAGATTGTCGGGGTGGAAGAAGCCGGGCACGCCGCCGACCACGCCCGCGCCCAGCCGGGCCAGTAGCGCCGCCTTGACGTGGCCGGCTAGATAGCCGGGGCGCACGCAGACGCGCAGGGCGACGTGCAGCGGCACGATGTGGGCCGGGGCGACGCGCAGGTCGTGGCCGATGCGCCGGTAGCGCTCCAGATGGGCCAGGACACGGGCCAACAGGTCGTCGCTGGGCGCGCCCTGGCCGCGGGCATCGACGGCCACCAGCACCTCGTACCAGCTACCGCTCCAGCGCAACGTGGCCGCGGCGCGCTGCACCTCGGCGGCGAAGTCGCGCATGACGATGTCGGCGTAGTCCTGGGCGGTAATGGCCCGCTCCAGACGGTAGCGAAAGGCAAACGGCGCGAAGCGGCGCACGTCGGCCAGAGGCTCCGGCGGCTGGCCGCCCGTGGCCGCCAGCGGGTTGCGCGCCGCCCAGCCCATGCCGTCGTAGACCTGGTCGGCCACCAGGACACGAATCGTCTCTGCGCCGACGTTGCCGGCCGGCCCTTCGCCGACGCGGTAGGCAGCGCGGAAGCTCTCGCCGGGCGTCGGCGCGCGGCCCAGATCGCCGTCGCCGAAGCGCAGATGGGCCAGACCGCGGTCATCGACCTCGGCCACGAAGTGGCGGTCGAGCGGTTCGCTGTCCAGCAGGTCGCGCCGCGGCTGCCACTCGAACGGCGGCGGCGCGGCCTGCGGCTCCGGCAGGGCGAAGGTCTGCTGGGCGCGCTTGCCGCGGGCGGGGGTGGGCGGCTCGTCACCGCACGGCTCGGCCGGCGGGTCGGCCGGCGGGTCGTCGGCCAAACAGTCGGGATCGGCGGCACTGGTCAGCCGCAGCGCGGCCACGGCGCGGCGCGGCTCCTGGGCCAGCAGGGCCGCAGCCGGTCGCCCGACGGGGTACGGCTCGGCGAAGACCAATGGCCCGCGGCCCAGGCGCGGCCGGAAGCGGCCGGCGCGGTGGATGACTTCCGACGGCTGTTGCGGGCCGTCGCAGGTGACGGTCGTGTCGGCCACGGGCACGCACCACGGGCCATCTTCGGCCGGGCGGCCGTGATCGACGACAAAGACGTTGCCCCGAGCCACGCTCACGTCCGTCAGCCAGTCGCAGACGGGCGGCGGGCCCAGGACGGAGACGCACAGCGGGAAGGGCAGCGCGTCGGCCTGCTCCCAGCTCACTTCCAGCAGCGGCTGGCCGTTCAGGGCATCAACGATCGGCTCGACGGTCGTCAGTCGAACGACGTGGCGGTGGGTCGGGTCGGCGTCGGCGGGCAGCCCAGTGCGCGGGCCGAGCACCTCTTCGAACAGCAGCAGGTCGCCGGGCCGCAGATCGAGGGCGCGGGTGGGTTCAGTCGAGGGCGGCGCTTTGGGTGGCTTGCGCTTCTGTTGCGCGGTGTCGGGGGTGTCGGGTGGTTCATCCGGTTCGGGCTGCGGCGGTTGGCCGTCGATCAACGTAGCGCTGGTGGCCCCGCGCGGCAGGCAGCAGTCGGCGTCACCCCAGGTGTAGAGGCGGATGGCGTTGTGGGCGGCGCGCAGGCGGATGGCCTCACCGGGCGGCGGCAGCGGGCGGAACACCTCATAGCCGCCATCGGGCCGGCGGCGGCGCACGTCGGGCCAGAGGTGGACGCGATCCGTCGCCAGCGGCGGCTCGCCGGTCGGATCGTCGCCGACGGCCAGGAAGGAGACGTCGTCGGGCAGCTCGCCGTCGACGGCCGTCGCCAGATGCAGGAAGGCGCGGGCGTTCACACCATCATGGACAATATAGTCCACCAGCCGGGCGTGGCGGCGTACGGAGATACGCTGCCGGGCGGTGTCGAGATACGCCTCGGCGGCCACGGCGTCCTGATGGTAGCTCAGGTGGTCGCCGACGTAGGCCAGCAGTTCAACCAGGGTAAGGCCCAGATCGGGCACGTGGCGCTCCGTCCAGTCGGGCATCGTCAGCGCCAGCCGGTCGAGGAGAAGCTGGCGGAAGGAGGCGTAATCCTTGGCCAGGTAGTTAATCTCCGGCTCGGCGCGTGGCTCCGGCGGACAGGCGACCTCGCTCCGGCAGTCGAGGTCGCTGGGGCAATCGACCATGAAGCTGAACGGAGCGCAGGCGTAGCGCGCGTCGAAGCCGGGGTAGGGGTTACCCGTCTCGCGGCCGCGCTCGTCCAGTTCGACAACGCATAGCTCGTAGGTCGAAAAGTCGCCGCGTTTGTCAACGCGCACGTCGAGATAGTCGTCTTCGTCGTCGGCTTCGGCGCGGTGGAGGCGGGCCGAGACGACGGCGATGTCGGTGACACGACGGCCGCCGCGCACGCGCAGATGCTCCTTGCGCAGCCCGCGCGGCGCCTTGCCCAGGAAGAAGGCGCGCAAGAGGCGCTCCTCCTGAAGCTCGACGTAGTCCAGCCCATTCAGCGCCGCCTGCCGCACGGCCCGGCGGCGCTGTTCGTCTTTGCAAATGACGCTTGTGTTCATAGCGCGTCCCTCATATGGTGATACTGACCGCCGACCACTGACTGCCGACCGCCTACCATCAACTGACAACTGACCTGCTGAATACTGCCGCTCACGCTCGCGCAGCCGAGAACTGCCTCGTCTCTTCTTCATTGGTCCGCCGCACGACGTAGTTGACGACGACCCGGACGGCGCTGTCCTCGGCCGTCACGCTCAGCCGGCGCACCTCGATCAGGTCGCCCAGCCAGCGCTGCAAACCGGCGCGGATGGTATGCTCCAGCGCCGTGGCCAACTCCGGGCTGTTCGGCTCGAACGGCAGCCGCAACAGCCCCGCGCCGAAGTCGGGCCGGTTGACGCGCTCGAACGGGCTGGTGAACAGGAACTGCTCGATCATGTCGCGGATGTGGTCGTCGTCGCTGGTCGTCGCCGTTCGGCCCAGACCGTCGATGTGGAACGGGTAGTCGATGTTCATCTTGCCTCACACCCCTTTGGCCCGCATCTGCACCACCGTCACCGACGGCGGGCCGTTGGGAATCTGTTCTGCGCTCTGGCAGAGGCCAGTGCTGTTCTGTAACAGGACGAACTGCCCGCCGACCTTGACCCGCGTGGCCGGCACGATCCAGGTGATCTTGACGCAGCCCTGATACTTCGTGCCGACGGTGAACGGGCAGCCGGCGATGATGAAGGTGTCGTTGACCACCAGCACCGGCTGGCCGCCGACCTTGACGCGGGCGCTGGCGGCAATGAGTTGGGCCGGAATCTGGTGCGGACACTGCACCATCGCCCCGACGTGAAGGATCGGCGCGGCCATCAGGTTACCTCCAGCGCGCCGCTGTTGACCGACACCGTTGGCCCGCTCAGCTTGACGACGGCCTGGCCGACAGTGATCTCAATGCCGCCGCTGTCCATGACGATCTTCTTGCCGTCGGCCGTCTCGATGGTGATACCGGCCGAGCCGGACGTGTCGTTGATGGTGATCGTGCCTGCGGTCGTCTTCAACACCTTCACATCGGGCGAGGCGGGCGAGGCGGGGACTTCGCCGCTGGCCCAAAAGCAGCCGCTCCAGATCGGGTACTCCGGGTCGCCGTGCTCGAACTCGATCCACACCGAGGCCCCGACGGGCGGAATGAGGTAGAGGCCGACACCGTCACCGGCGTAGGGCGTGGCCGGCAGCGCCCAGCCGCTCGTCTCGTCGCCGAAGACGTCGGGCACGCGCGCCGTCAGCCGGCCCAACTGGTTGGGGTCCTTGTTATCGACGACGACGCCGCGGAATTTGCCGTAGTAGGTCATAGTGGTTAGTGACTAGTAGTCAGTTGTCAGTATCCAGTGTTCAGTATTCAGTGGTCAGCCAGACTCTTAGTTCGTAATTCGCTTACACGGGTACCACCGGCACCGTGCTGCCGATGCCCTCGCGCGACAGGGTGAAGCTCATGCGATAGGTGCCGACGCTGATGTTGTGGCGGACGTCGCTGACGTAGTAGAGGCCGCCGAAGGAGTCGCCGACGCCGCGCACGCCAACCAGCCGCCGCGCACGCAGCGCCCGACCATAGCGCCCGGCGTCGACTTCGCCCGTGGCGGTGAGGGCGTCGGCCGCCCGGCCGGCGGTGGTGGCCGCCACCTGCCCGGCGCGGTCGCTGTCCAGCTTGGCCGCCTGGCGGTCGATGGTCTGGCGCAGGGCCGCGGCCGGCGTGCGGGCCAGCGGCGGCCGCGCCGGGGCCATTGGCAGCGTGGGCAGTCGCTGACGGCTGGCCGGCTCCTGGCGGCCCACCTCGTGCTCCACCGGGCCGAGCGCGTTGAGCTGGAAGCTGATCGACGACTCGACGTTCGTCTCCGCGCCCATGTCGACGGTCAGCGCCGGCTGGGGCGCGCCCAGGCGCTTCTCCGGCCCCCAGTAGGCCACGCTCTGGCCGGGCACGGCCGTCGGCTCGATGTAGAAGACGTAACTGTTGCGCTGGGCCAGGGCGTTGATCGTTGCCAGGTCGGTGCCCTGCTGGCTGGGCACGCGCTGGGTCTCGTTGGGACGGATGCGCGTCGTCGTCACGTCCGGCCGCAGGCCCAGCATGGCGTATTCGGCCGCGCCCAGGATGCCGCGCACGATGTCGGCGTCGGACTGGTTGGGAAAGGTGCGGCTGCGCTCCCGGCGGTCGAGCATCCGGCTGAGGTCTTCGCCGGTGACGACCAGCCGCGCCTCACCCGGGCGCTGTCTCTTATACACATCTCCGAGCCCACGAGACCGTACTAGATCTCGTATGCCGTCTTCTGCTTGAAAAAAAAACAAAAAGAACAGCGACATCTATACAACAACGGCTATACATGCTAGAAATGCATCATAAAGACTTTGACGTATGATCTTA
>CALLZA010000387.1 GCA_937858165.1 uncultured Ardenticatenia bacterium | reverse complement strand
TCTGTCTTTGCGTCTTATCTGCACACGTCCGTAGCCACGATCTCTACGTGCTCGTGCATCTGCGTCCGTGTATCCTGTTCACATACAGTCGGTGTTTGTTTTTGCCGGGTTCACTCTGCCTGTTATGTATCCTTATTTTTTTTTTTAATGATACGGCGACCACCGAGATCTACACTAGATCGCTCGTCGGCAGCGTCAGATGTGTATAAGAGACAGGTCGGCAACGCGCTGGAGGTGCGAGAGGCGCTGGACACGTTGCGCGGCGATGGGCCGGACGACTTCTGGCAGCACTGCCTGACCGTGGCGGCGACGATGGTGCAGCTGGCCGGTGTGGCGGCGACGACCGATGAGGCGCGCGCCCTCATCAGCGCGGCGCGGGCCGACGGCCGCGGCCTGGCCAAGTTCCGCGAGCTGGTGGTGGCCCAGGGCGGCGACGGGCGGCAGGTGGACGACCCGTCCCGGCTGCCGCAGGCGCGCTACGTCGAGCCGCTCGAGGCCAACGGCAGCGGCACCGTGGCGGCGATGGACACCGGCGAGTTGGGCTGGGTGTGCGTGCGCTGCGGCGGCGGCCGGCTGGTCAAGTCCGACCGCGTCGATCCGGCCGTCGGTTTCCTGCTGACGGTGAAGATCGGCGACCGGGTAGAGCGGGGACAAGTCATCGGTGAGATTCATGCCCACGACGATATGACGCTGCAACAGGCCCAGCGCGACGTCCCGGCGGCGCTGAAGTTGACTGACGAGCCGGTGGCGCGGCGGCCGCTGTTCTACGCGACGATCAATGGGCAAGGATGACCGCCGACGGCCGACCGCTGCCAGAAGGGAAAACAGAGTATTGATTACGGACGACAGAGCACCAAAAATGCTAAGTCTAATGTTCGAGCGGCGGTCGGCGGTCGGCCGTCGGCGGTCGTTTCAGTAAGGAGCACCCATGGAACTACTCGGCATCGACATCGGCGGATCGGGCATCAAAGGGGCGATTGTCAACGCGGCCACGGGCGAACTGGTGACGGAGCGACTGCGCGCGCCGTCGCCGCCGACCTTTCAGCCGGACGACGTCATCGCCACCGTGGCCGACCTGGTGCGGCAGTTCAGCTACAACGGCCCCATCGGCGTCGGCTTCCCGGCGGTGGTCATGCGCGGCCAGGTGATGACCCCGCCCACGGCGCTGGCCTTCCCCGGTTGGGAGGGGGTTAATCTGGCCGAGCGCATCAGCGCCGCCACCGGCCACGCGGTGACGGTCGGCAACGACGCCGACGTGGCCTGTCTGGCCGAGATGCACTTCGGCGCGGGCAAAGATGAGCGCGGCGTGGTGATGGTCTTCACCATCGGCACGGGCATCGGCAGCGCGCTGTTCATCGACCGCCATCTGGTGCCCAACTTCGAACTGGGGCGCGTCTTTCTGCGCGACAGCAAAAAGACGGCCGAGCAGTGGGCGTCCGACCGTGTTCGCGAGCAGGATGGGTTGGGCTGGAAGGAGTGGGGTGGGCGGCTGAACCAGTACTTCCAGCACATCGAGCTGCTGTTTTGGCCGGACGTGATCATCGTCGGCGGCGGCGTCAGCAAGAAGCACGAGAAGTTCCTGCCGCACATTCAGGTGCGGGCCAGGCTCCTGCCGGCGGCCTTTCGCAATGAGGCGGGCATTGTCGGCGCGGCCATGGCGGCCCTGGACATGCACAGCCCGCAGCCGTGGGAGTTACCCGGAGTGGGGTTTAGCCAGGTAGATCATGAGGCTTAGGATGGACCGCAGGGGTGCGGGGGAGCGAGGGAGCAGGGGAGACTGTTCTCTCCCTTGCTCGCCTGCTCCCCTGCTCCCCTGCCCACCGACCGAGGCCCGCCCATGACCACCACCAAACCCGGCCCTCGCACCGTCTACCTGCCCAACCCGGCCCTGCTGCCGTTGGCCGAGTCGCTGGTGGCCCTGGCCAACAGTGACGGCGGGCTAATCGTGCTGGGCGTTGACCGCGACGGCCGACCGGCGGGCGAGGTGTGGGAGGAGGAGGCGGAGCTGGCGCTGCGCGAGGCAGCGGCGCTGTGCCGGCCGCCCGTGCCGACGCAGTTCCAGGCCGTGGAGCTGCCCGGCGGGCGCTTCATCGGCATCAGCGTGCCGCGCAGCCTGGAGTTGCATAGCCTGGCCGACGGCCGCGTGCTGGTGCGCCAGCGCGACGAGAACCGGCCCATCAGCGGCGAGGAGATTCGCGCCTTGACCATGGCCCGACCGACGATCGACTTTGAGACGGAAACTGTACCCGGGGCGCGCCCCGAAGACCTGGACACCGACACGTTGGGCGAATACCTGAGCCGGCGCGAGACGCGCACCGGCAGCCGCGCCCCGTCGGTGACCCAATTGATGGTCGAGATCGGCGCGACCGACCGCGAAGGCCACCCGACGCTCATCGGCGTGCTGCTGTTCGGCCGCAACCCGCAGGCGTTTCTGCCCCAGAGCGGCGTCGTCTTCGTCAAGTTCCCCGGCACCGAGCCGCGCGGCGAGGACGGCGGCGTGGGCTACGGCCTGTCTCTTATACACATCTGACGCTGCCGACGAGCGATCTAGTGTAGATCTCGGTGGTCGCCGTATCATTAAAAAAAAAAACATTCGAGCGCGCGGGACGGTGGGGTTCGAGGCTCTGAACACCGATCTAGACCCTGCCTGGTTGTGGCCAAGTCAACCCGAGAAGAAGCCGCGAGTATGGTGAGGCGGCAGG
>CALLZA010000386.1 GCA_937858165.1 uncultured Ardenticatenia bacterium | reverse complement strand
TTGGCTGCTATCATGAAGCTATAGTCTTTCTGCGTGTTCTTATTTTTTTTTTGCAAGCAGAAGACGGCATACGAGATCTAGTACGGTCTCGTGGGCTCGGAGATGTGTATAAGAGACAGCAACCAGAGTTGGTGGGGCGTCGTCACCACCCACAGCCACCCCTTCGACCGCGACCACGCCGCGCTCTACTGGCGCGTGCTGCTCTCGCGCCAGAACGCGCCGATCATCAGCAGCACGCCGACGCGCTTCAACCTCGACGCCACCGTGCCGGCGTCGGCCGTCCAGTCGCCTGTCTTCATCCTGCCCGGCGCGCCCGGCTATCGCGTCGCCTGGCTGGGCGACGACGCCACGTCGGGCATTGACCGCTTCCACATCGACGTGCGCCCGGCTGGCGGGGCGTGGACGCGCTGGCTGAGCGACACCCGTCTGCGCTCGGCCGACTTCCTGCCGCCCAACGCCGCCACCGTCTACGAGTTCCGCGCCCAGGCTGTCGATGTGGCCGGCAACGTCGAACCCCCCGCCGCCACCGCCGATGCCAGCACGGCCAACGCCGTGACGCTCGACAACACATTCATTCTTCCCGTCATCGCCCGGTAATAGGGACTAGGGATTAGGGATTAGGGATTAGCGGAAGCACGCTCTGACCTTAACCCCTAATCCCTAATCCCTAATCCCTAACTATGACCGAACAAATAGACGTAGACGTTCTCATCGTCGGCTCCGGCCCCTCCGGCATCTCCACCGCCCTGCACCTGGCGCGCCTCGACCCCAGCTGGGCCGGGCGCGTCGTCGTCGTGGACAAAGCCGTCCACCCGCGCGAGAAGCTGTGCGGCGGCGGCCTGACCCACATCGGCCAGAACATCCTGGCCAATCTGGGCCTGCCGCTGGAACCAGACAACTTCCCGGTCAAGGAAGTGCGCCTGCTCTACCGCGACAAGAGCTACTCCTTCTACGGCAACCCCGTCTTCCGCATCGTGCGGCGCGATGAGTTCGACCACTGGCTGGTGCGCACGGCCGAATCGCTGGGCGTTACCGTGCGCCAGGGAGAGGCCGTCACCGCCATCACCCCTGGCGACGCGTACGTCGAGGTGACGACCGACCGCGCCGTCTACCACGCCAAAGTCCTCGTCGCCGCCGACGGCTCGCGCAGCTTCGTGCGCCGCAAGCTGAAGTGGGACGACGAGTCGCGCGTGGCCCGTCTGGTGGAGGTGCTGACGCCCGAAGACCCGGCCAAGCTGCCGGAGTTCCGCGACGCCGTGGCCGTCTTCGACTTCACGCCGATGGACGACCATTTGCAGGGGTACTACTGGGACTTCCCCAGCTACGTCGGCGGTCGGCCGATGATGAACCGGGGCGTCTTCGACAGCCTGTCTCTTATACACATCTCCGAGCCCACGAGACCGTACTAGATCTCGTATGCCGTCTTCTGCTTGAACAAAAAAACACCTCCCTGCACACACGAACTAACACATCGTGTACTATTAACCTATATCTCACACAAGTTCTACAGGTCACATGATCTCACGCACTCACATACGCAGCACCACGCTATCAA
>CALLZA010000385.1 GCA_937858165.1 uncultured Ardenticatenia bacterium | reverse complement strand
TCGTTTGTACAGTTGTGGCTATATTCTATAGTTGTTTGTCCTGCAGCGTCTCAGTTCATATTTATTGAGTGCACGCACCTTGGTGAGTACGTGCTACCTCTGCGTTATATTCAACATTCTTTATTTTTTTCAAGCAGAAGACGGCATACGAGATCTAGTACGGTCTCGTGGGCTCGGAGATGTGTATAAGAGACAGGGCCAACAGGAGAACATTGGCCAGCATGTGGTCGAACCGGCCGCCGAAGCCACCGAGGATGAGCACCTCGTGGTCGGGATAGTGCGTTACGGCATGGAGCAGCGCCAGTTCCAGGTCGGTCTCGTTCTTATCGCGCGGGTAGCGAATGGTCTGGGCGGCCATCGCCTCCGCGTCAACACCCGGCGGCACAGAGTCCATGTCGCCGATGAGCACATCCGGGCGGTGGCCGAGGGGGAGAAGGTGGCGTAGCCCGCCGTCGGCGGCAATGACGGCCGCGGCGCGCCCCAGGTAAGACGTTACCCAGCCACCATCATCCAGCACGCCGTTGGCGAAGATAAGAATCGGGCCCTCGCCGAGGTCAGCCATAACGATACTCCACAGGCTATGTAGAAAAAGCATCGACAGATTTCACAGATTATAGAACGCGGATGGCACGGATGGTACGGATTGACCCGGATGAGAGTTCGATAGCTCTTATCCGGGTCAATCCGTGCCATCCGTGTTCTATGTCTGCCGCCGACTGACATTTGACCAAATCGCCCGCCCCGGATTACACTCTTGGGCAGTCAACCGTCAACACGCCCGACCGTCAACACGCCCGCGGCGGGAAAGCAGCGAAGTCCGTGGAACAACCGCAGCAACCGAACAGCACCGAACCCACGCCGGGTGGCCCGCCGCCCGGCTTCACAAAAGCCTTGCGTCGCGATCTGCGCGCCGCTCGTCAATCGCTGAGCGAAAGCCTGGACACGCTCGGCGTTGACTGGCGCAATCTGCTGCGCCGCCTGCGCCGGGCGCACGTCGATTACGTCGTATTGCCCATTGGCGGCCCCCTGCCGGAGCGTGCCGCCCCACCGCGCGGCTTCATCGAGCGCCGGCTGCCGCTGCCGCCCGACCCGTTTAGCCTGCAACATTTGAACAACCGGCTGCGCATGGTGGCCGAAGCCGACAACGTGCATGGGGTGGTGTTTGTCTTTCGCGGCTTTAGCGCCGGGCTGGCCACGCTCCAGAACTTCCGCACCGCCGTGGCCCGGCTGCGGGCGGCGGGCAAGGACGCCATCGTCTACACCCCCTATCTCGACCTGCCCCACTACTACGCCGCCACGGCCGCGGCGCGCATCATCGCCCCACCGGGGGCGCAGTTCGACGTGTTGGGCCTCTATACCGAAGTGACGTTCCTGAAAGACGCTCTGGCCCGCGTCGGCGTGCAGGCCGACGTGGTGCAGATCTCGCCCTATAAGACAGCATTCGACCGCTTCAGCCAGGCCGACATCACACCGGAGTACCGCCTGTCTCTTATACACATCTGACGCTGCCGACGAGCGATCTAGTGTAGATCTCGGTGGTCGCCGGATCATTAAAAAAAAAATATAAAAAAAAAACAGAAAACTCAGCAACTCACAAGACAGAAAAACTAGAAAGATAAAGAAACGACTACAATAATGCATCATGTAAGG
>CALLZA010000384.1 GCA_937858165.1 uncultured Ardenticatenia bacterium | reverse complement strand
CGTGAGCGTTGTGTGTATTGATTCTTGTGTTTGTGTGTGTATCGCCTAGCGTGATCCCTGGGCTTCGTTTGTTGTTTTTTTTAATGATACGGCGACCACCGAGATCTACACTAGATCGCTCGTCGGCAGCGTCAGATGTGTATAAGAGACAGCCTTAAAGGAATTGTGGCTATTGGCAGAGTAACATTCATTTTGAGGCATCCATTACCCCTTCGGTAACGTTTTGTTTTGAGGCATCACGGGAGCGGAGAAGGAACACAGAAGAGGGACTCGATAGGAATTCGAGGCTTCCTCCGTGCTCTCTGTGTCTTCCTCTCCCTGTTCTCTGTGTTCCTCTTCTAAAGTGTTACAATCTCGCCAAGCGAGAGCCACTGAGGGCTATGGAGCAGAACGAGACCTTCGGCAGTTGGTTGCGGCGGCGGCGGCGGGCCGTGGACATGACCCAGGAGGCGCTGGCCGATTGCGCCGCCTGCTCCGTCGTCACCATCCGCAAGATGGAGTCGGACGAGCGGCGGCCGTCGCGTCAGCTGGCCGGGCTGCTGGCCGACTGCCTGCAAATCCCGGCCGACGAACGCGAGCGCTTCATCAGCTTCGCCCGCCAACGCGAGGATGATCGACTCCCCTCTCCTGTGGGGCCAGGGAGAGGGTCTGTGCCTCTGCCGGAAGCGCCCTCCCCTAACCCCTCCCCAAGGTCGGGGAATCAGGTGTCCTCCCTCAGCCCCTCCTCAGGAGAGAGGGATCGGAACGCTCCGCTCATCCTTCTGCCCGCCCCCCTGACCAGCCTCATCGGCCGCGAGGAGGACATCTCTGCCGTGGCCGACCTGCTACGCTTGCCGGACGCGCGACTCGTCACGCTGACCGGGCCGGGGGGCACGGGCAAGACGCGCCTGAGCATCGAAGTCGGCCGCCGTCTGGCCGAAGCGTTTCCATTCATCTTTACCGACGGGGTGGTTTTTGTCGATCTGGCTCCCGTCCACGACGCGGCGCTGGTTGTCTCGGCCATTGCCCAGGCGCTGAGGGCGAAGGACGAGGTCGGCCGCGCCCCGCTAGATATGCTGATCGACCACCTGGCGGCGCGCCGCCTGCTGCTCATCCTCGACAACTTCGAGCAGGTTGTCGACGCCGCCGATGACCTGCTCGAACTGCTGAGCGGGGCGGCGGGGCTGAAGCTGCTGGTGACCAGCCGTGAGGTGCTGCGGCTCTACGGTGAGTATGAGTACCCGGTCGCGCCGCTGGCCTTGCCCGCGCCGGGCGCGTCGGCCCTAACCGATTTGCCGGCCGCGCCGGCTGTGGCCCTGTTTGTGGCCCGCGCCCGGGCTGCGCGGCCCGGCTTTGCCCTGACAGCCGACAATGCCGCCGCCGTTGTTGCCATCTGCGCCCGCCTCGACGGCCTGCCGCTGGCGATTGAACTGGCCGCGGCGCGGGTCAAGCTGCTGCCGCCGCCGGCGCTGCTGGCCCAACTGACCAGCGCCCTCGACCTGACCGCCCACTTGCGCCACGTCAGCGAGCGGCAGCGCACCTTGCGCGGCGCGGTGGAGTGGAGCTATCGCCTGCTCGATCCTCAGGAGCAGCGGCTGTTTGACCGGTTGGCTGTGTTCAACGGCGCGTTCTCGGCCGCCGCCGCCGCCGCCGTCTGCGGCAACGAGTTACCCCCGGCCGACACGCCGCCATCCGGGCAGCCTCTGGCCGGCATCGAGCGGCTGGCTGCGCTGGTCGACAAGAGCATGATCCAGCCGGCCGAGGCCGCCAACGGCGAGACCCGCTACCGCCTGCTGGTCGTCCTGCGCGAGTACGCCAACGAGCAACTGGCCCGCCGCGGCGAGGGTGAGAGGGTCGCCGCCCGCCACCTGGCGTACTACCTGGCGCTGGCCGAGCGCGCCGCGCCGCTGCTGGAGGGCAAGGAGCAGGCCGTCTGGCTGGAGCGGCTGTCGGCCGATCTGGACGATATGCGCGCCGCGCTGGATCACGGCAGCCGTAGAGACGTTGCGCCGGAACGTCTCTACAGTGCCCTGCGCCTGGCCGTGGCCCTGCGCAGTTTCTGGCGCTACCGCGGCCTGTTCACCGAGGGACGCGACCGGCTGGCCCGGCTTATCGCCGCCGCGCCGGATGATGCGCCGCCCGCTCTGCTGGCCGAAGCCCACAGCACAGCGGGCATGTTGGCCCGCTATCAGGACGACCACGAGGAGGCGCTGAGACTGCTGGCCCGTAGCCTGGAGTTACAAAAGCAACTGGGCGACGCCGCCGACCGCGGCCAGATGGCGATTACCCTGCGCAACATCGCCGCCATCCACTACTGGCGCGAGGAGCTGGAACTGAGCGAGCGCTACACGCGCGAGATTCTGGACATCGAGCGCGCGCGCAACAATCTGCCCGCCGTAGCCACCATGTTGGGCAATCTGGCCTCGGTCAACAAACTGCTGGGCCGCTTCGACTTGACCCGCGCCTATCAGGAAGAGGCGCTGGCGCTGCAGCGCCAGGTGGGCAGCGCCGGAGCCGTCATCAGCAGCCTGAACGGGTTGGGCCTGCTGGAGTATCACGAGGGGCATTTGGCCGAGGCGCTGCGACTGCATGAGGAGGCGCTGGGCATGGCGCGGGCCATCGCCGACCCATACCATCAGGCCATGTTGTTGTCGAACGTGGCTGAAAACAAGATGGTGCGCGGTGAACTGGCTGCGGCGCGGGTCGATCTGGAAGAGGGGTTGGTCCTGGCCCGCGCCGGGGGCTTCGCACGGGTGGAGATGACGGTCGTCTTCAACCTGGCCCTGCTGCGCCTGTTGGAAGGGGGCCACCCGGCCGAGGTCTGGCCCGACATGCGCCGCGCTCTGGTCTACTGGCGCGAATCAGGCATTCGCGTCATGGTCGATGTCACTCTCTACCCTATTGCCCTGCTGCTCAGCCGCGCCGGGCGCGACGAGGCAGCCGTGCGTCTTGTCAGCTATGTAGATGCCCACACGCGCAACCCGGTGCGCGCGCCCGACTTCGCCATGATGCTGGCCGAGATCGACGACGCGGCGCGGCGGCGGCTGGGGGCGGCCTACGTCGCGGCCGAGGCCGCCGGGCGCGAACTGACCACTGAGCAGGCTACCGCTCTCGCCCTGGCCGAGGGCGACGCGCTGACCGTAACGCGATTGGGGTCGATCACGCCCAACCACGCCCCCCTGCCCGGCAGCGCGATTGTCCCCAATCGCGCTGCGTTCACGACCGAGCGCCTCCTGGCCCGCGGCGGCATGGGGGAGGTCTATCTGGGCCACGATGGGCAGGGGCAGCCGGTGGCCATCAAGCGACTGCGGGCCGAGGTGGTGGCCCAGGAGCCACAGATGGTGCGCCGTTTCCTGCGCGAAGGCGAAGTGCTGGCGGCCCTAAACCACCCCAATATCGTCCGCTTGCTGGCCGCGCAGCCGGCGGACGACGGTGGCTACGCCATCGTCATGGAGTACGTCCCCGGCGGTACCCTGCGCCAGCGATTGGAGCGCGACGGAGCGCTGCCGCCGGCCCAGGCGCTCGACATCGCTCTGGAGCTGGCCGACGCGCTGGCCCGCGCCCACCATCTGGGCGTTATCCACCGCGACCTGAAGCCGGAGAACGTGCTGCTGGCCGCTGACGGCACGCCGCGGCTGACCGACTTTGGGCTGGCTTTCGACGCCGCGGCGACGCGCCTGACGCAACAGGGTACGCTCTTGGGCACGCTGGCCTACCTAAGCCCGGAAGCCGTGCGCGGCGAAGAGGCGGGCGCGGCCGGCGATGTCTGGGCGCTGGGGGTGATGCTGCTGGAGATGGTGACCGGCCGCCACCCCTTCATGCGCGCCAGCGGCGGAGCCACGCTGCTGGCCATCCTGGCCGCGGAGTTGCCGCCCCTCGATGGCGTGCCGCCGCTTCTGGCCGATGTCGTCAGGCGGCTGGTCGCCCCCGCGCCGCGCCGCATCGGCAGCATGCGCCAGGCGGCGGCCGAACTGGAGCGGGCGCGCATGGAATAGAATGCGGATGACACGGATAGCACGGATTGATACGGTTTAGGCCGAGCGGGTTTCTTTATCTGTGTTCCGCCGCGTAAATCCGTGTCACGCCTATTCTATTTCTTATTTGTTGTGCCGGGCTTGCCTTGCTACAATTCCGCGATTGCCGGACGGGCAATCTGGGTGCGGGTGTAGTCAGGTCGGAGTAGCTATGTCGTTATCGAAGGCAACGGAGCGTTCATTTGAGACCCACGCGGCGGCGACGGGCTGGCGCAGCACTTTACACATGCTGACGGTGCTGTTCAAGCTACGCATCGTCTTCCTGCTGCTAATGGCGGCCACGGCGGGCATGTTTCTGGCCGCCGGCGGCTGGCCGGGCTGGGGCGCTCTGCTGCTCATCTGGCTCACGGGCGGCATGGCCGCCGCCGGGGCGTCGTCGCTCAACCAGTACTGGGAGCGCAACCGCGACGGGCTGATGGGGCGCACGCGCCACCGGCCGCTGGTCAACGGCGACATCGCCGACCCGCGTTGGGTTCCCCTCGTCGGCGTGGCCCTGGTGCTGGTTCCGGTGCTGGCCGTGCTGCCGTTCAACCGGCCGCTGGCCTTCTTCCTGCTGTTGGGCGCGGTCATCTACGTCGGCATCTACACCATCTGGCTGAAGCCGCGCACGCTGCTCAATATCGTCATCGGTGGCGCGGCCGGCAGCGCCGCCGTCCTCAGCGGCAGCGCCGCCGCCGGGGCGTGGAACGACGTCGGCGCGCTGGTGTTGGCGGCCATCCTCTTTCTGTGGACACCGTTCCACTTCTGGAGCCTGGCCATCCTCTACCGCGACGAGTACAGCCGGGCCGACGTGCCCATGTTGCCGACGCAGACCACGCCGCGGCGCGCCGCCTGGTGGGTCATGAGCCACACCCTGCCGACGGGCATCCTCAGCCTGCTGCTGGTCGTCCTGCCGGGGCTGGGCTGGCTCTACTTCCTGCCCGTGCTGGCCATCACCGTCGATCTCTTCTATCGCAACTTCATGCTCATCCGCGACCCGTCGCCCCTGCATGCCCGCAAGTTGTTCATGTCGTCGAACTACTACCTGCTGGTGCTGCTGCTGGCTATCTGTGTCGATCTGATAGTGCCGTGGTAAGAGTAGGGGCCAGGGAAGAGCGAGTGAGCTCTTCCCTGGCCCCTGGCCCCTGGCCCCTTTTTTTGCATCTTTGCCCCACATCCCCTATAGTATTCCGCCAACCCACGAACCATAGGGCACACTGAGTTAACGCGCCGGTTTGCCCGCCGGCGCGCTCATCGCCAACACGCCAAAGTCGGGCTACCCGTCGGTAGCTCATCAACCGTATAGCCTGTCAGGACGCGGCCAGTGTTGGCGCCGCCGTTCCGGGTAGGGAGGAGCACTGTTGGGCAGAGGGAAGCGGCTGTCGATCCGTTCGTTAACAACTGTTGTGGTATGTTCAATTGAACCGAGGGAGAAGGAAGAGTATGAAGGTGAAAACTGTCCTGTTGCTCGCGCTGCTGGCCCTGGCGTTAACGCTGGTGGCCTGCGGCGGCGGAGAAGATGTGTCGGGCATCACGCCCGTGGCCGAGGCAACCACAGCCGTGGAAGAGACGGCCGCTGAACCGACGGAAGAGATGGCCGAGCCGACGGCTGAAGAAGCCACCGCGCCCACCGAGGAGGCGACCGCGGAAGTCGTGGCCGAGGCCACCACCGCGCCGACCGAAGAAGCCACCGCCGCGGCCACGGCCGACCCGGCCGCTGTGCCCACCGTGGCCATTGTCGCCGGGGGCGGGCCGACCTTCCAGCAGGTGAGCGACCGCGGCGTCCTGCGCTGCGCCGGCAACCAGTCTGTGCCCGGCTTCGGCTATATCAACCCCGATACCAACGAGTTCGAGGGGTTCGACATTGACTTCTGCCGGGCGGTTGCGGTCGCTGTGTTGGGCGACCCCAACGCTATCGAAGTGCGGCCGACGACGGCCAACGAGCGCTTCCCCGTCCTGCAGGCGGGTGAAGTGGACGTGCTCTTCCGCAACACGACCTGGACCATTAGCCGGGACACGTCGCTGGGCCTGGAGTTTGGCCCGACGACCTTCTATGACGGGCAAGGTATGATGGTGCGCGCCGCCGACGGCATTACCACCCTGGAAGACCTCGATGGCGGCACGATCTGCGTCCAGTCGGGCACGACGACGGAGAAGAATCTGGCCGACGTCTTCCGTGCCCGCGGCATCGACTTCACGCCGCTTGTCTTCGACGGCGCCGACCCGACGCGCGAGGCGTATGAGCAGGGGCAGTGCGACGGCTTCACGACCGATAAGTCGGGCCTCGTCTCGCAGCTCGTGCTGCTGTCTGACCCGGCAGCCCACGTCATCCTCGAAGAGACGATGTCGAAGGAGCCGCTGGCCCCGGCGGTGCGCCACGGTGACAACAACTGGTTCGACATCGTCAAGTGGACGGTCTTCTGCACCATCAATGCCGAGGAGTTGGGCATCGCCTCCGACAACATCGACACCTTCCTGGGCGGCGAAGACCCGGTCATCCAGAACCTGCTGGGCGAGACGGGTGACCTGGGGCTGGCGCTCGGCCTGAACAACGACTTCTGCTACCAGGTCGTCAAGCAGGTGGGCAACTACGGCGAGATCTACAACCGCAACCTGGGGCCGGATACGCCGTTCAACGTGCCGCGCGGCCTGAACGATCTGTACACCAACGGCGGGTTGCTCTACTCGCCGCCGTTCCGCTAGAACGCGCGCGCCGTGGGCCAGGCCCGCCCGACCGGGGACTGGCCCACGGCGTCATGGACCTTAACCGGAGAC
>CALLZA010000383.1 GCA_937858165.1 uncultured Ardenticatenia bacterium | reverse complement strand
GTGCAAGCCGAGCTGATGATGCCGCTGCCGCCGATGAATAGTACGTTCATAGTCGTTTCTCCAGGGCCACCGGCACGCCGCCGCGCGCTCGCAGCGTCACCAGGGCGTGGCCTTCGATGGGTTCGGTCCAGCGCGGCTGTAGCCGGAAGTGCTGGACGATGGTGGGGATGATAATCAGGCTCTCCATTTGGGCGAAGTAGTTGCCGATGCACTGCCGCGCGCCGCCGCCAAAGGGGAAGTAGGCGAAGCGCGGCCGGGCGGCCACCCGCTCCGGCGTGAAGCGGTCGGGGTCGAAGCGCTCCGGGTCGGGCCAGAAGGCCGGGTGGCGGTGGGTGGTGTAGGGACTCATGGCCACGATGGAGCCGGCCGGGATGTGATAGCCGCCGATCTCGTCGTCGGCCAGCGCCCGGCGGCTGATCGACCAGGCCGACGGGTAGAGGCGCATCGCCTCCTGGATCACCCGGTCGGTGTAGACCAGCCGCGGGAAGTCGGCTATCGCCGGCGCCGCCCCGCGCAATGTGTCCACCTCGGCCTCCAGCCGGGCTACGACCTCCGGGTATTGGGCCAGCAGGTACCACGTCCAGCCCAGCGTGTTGGCCGTCGTCTCGTGCCCGGCGATCAGCAGGGTCATGACTTCGTCGCGCACCAGCTTGTCGGGCATGGCGCTGCCGTCGTCGTAGCGCGCGTTGAGCAGCATGGTCAGCAGGTCGTCGCGTTGGCGTTCCGGGTGGGCGCGGCGCTCGTCGATGATCTCATAGACGATGCCGTCCACCAGGTCAATCGCCTCCTTCACCTTGCGGTGGCGCGGCTTGCCGATGCTCACCATTGTGTCCATCGCTGTGCCCACTTCGTCGGCCCGGCCGGTGATGTCGTAGCCGAAGAGGGCCGAGGTCACAATGTCGAGCGTCAGGCGCATCATCTCGCGGGCGATGTCGACCGTCTCGCCCGGCGGCGTGGCCCGCAGCCGGTCGATGGAGCGGCAGGTAGCATCGGTCATCAGCCCGATAAAGGCCGGCAGACTGCGGCGGTGGAAGGCGGGCTGGATGAGCCGCCGCTGCTCGCGCCACAGCGGGTTCTCGCTGGTCAGCAGCCCTTCGCCGGTGAGCGATTCGACGATGTACTTGTTGAGGTATGTACTCTTGTTGTAGTTCTGGCCGTTCGTCTGCAAGACGTGTTGGACGTAGTCGGGATGGTTAATGAGGTAAGCCGGCTCGACGCTGGACCGGTATTGCACGATGTCGCCGTAGGTCTCGGTCAGCCAGACAAAGAAGCGCAACGGGTTGCGAATCTCTTCCCGGCCGCCGCTGGCAATCGGTGGGTGGTTGGTCACTGCCCGTTGTGGGTCATCGTTCATCGCACTCTCCTGTTCGCGCTGCCAGAGAAAGAGCTCGGCTCAACGAAGTACCCTCTGAGACGTTCGAATTCTAGGTCAAACCAAGAAAACGGCTATAATGACAGCGCTTCTATCATAGCATAGACAGCCCAACGGCCGTAACAGGCAGGATTATACAACGTTCGCCGGTGCGTTTGCGCGAAACAGCACAGCGACAAGACCGAGGTGAGCAATGACCCAACGACTGATTGACCCTTTCGGCGCGCGCGCCCAACTGAAGGGCACCGACTATAGCTTCTATCGGCTCGACAAGCTGCGGCGCATGGCCGACATCGATCGGCTGCCGTTTTCAATCAAGGTACTGTTGGAGGCCGTGTTGCGCACGGCCGATGGCTACGAAGTTATGACCGACGACGTCGAGCGACTGGCTCGCTGGTCGCCACAGATGACCGACTCATTCGAAGTGCCGTTCAAGCCCGGCCGGGTTATTTTGCAGGACTTCACCGGCGTGCCGGCCGTCGTCGATCTGGCCGCCATGCGCTCGGCCATGTCGCGGCTGGGTGGCAACGCCGACCGCATCAACCCCATCGTGCCCGTCGATCTGGTCATCGACCACTCGGTGCAGGTCGATCAGTTCGGCTCGGCCTTTGCCCTGTTCTACAATGCCGAGCGTGAGTTTGAGCGCAACCGTGAGCGGTATGAGTTCCTGAAGTGGGGCCAGGGGGCGTTCGAGAACTTCCGCGTCGTGCCGCCGGCTATGGGCATTGTCCATCAGGTCAACCTGGAGTATCTGGGCCAGGTGGTCATGAGCAAGCCCGAGGGGGACGGCCGTGTCGCCTTCCCCGACAGCCTGGTCGGCACCGACTCGCACACGACGATGATCAACGGCCTGGGCGTGCTGGGCTGGGGTGTCGGCGGCATCGAGGCCGAGGCGGTCATGCTCGGCCAGCCCATCTACATGCTGACCCCGGAAGTCGTCGGCGTGCGCCTTGTCGGCGGCATGCCCGAAGGCACAACGGCCACCGACCTGGTGCTGCGGATCACCGAGATGCTGCGCAAGAAGGGCGTCGTCGGCAAGTTCGTCGAGTACTTCGGCCCCGGCCTGAGCAACATGACCCTGGCCGACCGGGCGACCATCGCCAACATGTGCCCGGAGTACGGCGCGACGGTCGGCTTCTTCCCGGTGGACGACGAGACGCTCAACTACATGCGCAACACCGGCCGCCCGGCCGAGCTGGTTGATCTGGTGGAGCGCTACACCAAAGAGCAGGGCCTCTTCCGCACCGACGCCACGCCCGACCCGCTGTTCACCGACGTGGTCGAACTGGATCTGTCAACCATCGAGCCGAGCCTGGCCGGACCCAAGTTGCCGCAAGACCGCGTCTCACTCAAGAACATGAAGACGACGTTCCGCCAGCAACTGGTGGCCCCCATCGGGCCGCGCGGTTTCGGGCTAAGCGAAGAAGACTTGGCGCGGACGGCCCAGGTGGTGAACGGCGAGACGACGGAGATCACCCACGGCGCGGTGGTCATCGCCGCCATCACCAGTTGCACCAACACCTCTAACCCCAGCGTCATGCTCGGCGCGGGTCTGCTGGCCAAGAAAGCAGTCGAGGCGGGGCTGACCGTGCCGCCCTACGTCAAGACCAGTCTGGCCCCCGGCTCGCGCGTCGTCGAGGGGTACCTGAAGCAGGCGGGGCTATTGCCCTATCTGGAACAACTCGGCTTCCACATCGTCGGCTTCGGCTGCACAACGTGCATCGGCAACTCCGGCCCACTGCCGGAGGAGGTCAGCCAGGCCATCCAGGAGGGGGAGTTGGTCGTTTCGTCCGTTCTGAGCGGCAACCGCAACTTTGAAGGGCGCGTCCATCCCGAATCGCGTAGCAACTTCCTGGCTTCGCCGCCGCTGGTCGTCGCCTACGCCCTGGCTGGGCGGGCTGATATCGACATGTACAACGAGCCGCTGGGCATCGGCCGCGACGGTGAGCCGGTCTATCTGCGCCAGATATGGCCCAGCAACGCCGAGATTAAGCGCGCGCTGGCCGAGTCACTGACGGCCGAGATGTTCACCGAACAGTATGGCAACGTCTTCAGCGGCAACGACATATGGAACCGCATCGCCCGCAGCGGCGGGGCGCAGTACCAGTGGGACGATAGTTCAACCTACATTCAGGAGCCGCCCTTCTTCGTCGGCCTGTCGCGCGAGGTGCAGCCCATCACCAACATCAGCGGCGCGCGCGTGCTGGTCAAGGTCGGCGACTCCATCACCACCGACCACATCTCGCCCGCCGGCTCCATCTCGCGCACCAGCCCGGCAGCGGCCTACCTGATCAACAACGGCGTCGAGCCGCGCGACTTCAACTCCTACGGCTCGCGGCGCGGCAACGACCGCATCATGACCCGCGGCACCTTCGCCAACATCCGCCTGCGCAACCACATGGCCCCCGGCACCGAAGGCGGCATGACCACCTATCTGCCGACCGACGAAGTGATGACCATCTTTGACGCCTCGCTGAAGTATAAGGAGACGAACACGCCGCTGGTGGTGTTGGCCGGGCGCGAGTACGGCACGGGCAGTTCGCGCGACTGGGCGGCCAAGGGGCCGCTGCTGCTGGGCGTCCGTCTGGTCATCGCCGAGAGCTTCGAGCGCATCCATCGCAGCAATCTGGTCGGCATGGGCATCCTGCCGTTGCAGTTCAAGCCCGGCCAGAACCCGCAGACGTTGGGGCTGGACGGCACGGAGACGTATGCCACCGTTAACCTGAGCGACGATCTGAAGCCGCTGCAAGACGTGACCGTGCGCGCCGAGACGACCGACGGCCGCGTCATCACCTTCGAGACCACGTGCCGCATCGATACGCCGGTCGAGGTGGACTACTATCGCAACGGGGGCATCTTGCATACCGTGTTGCGTAACTTCTTGAAGTAATTGACGTTGACAGTTGTTAGTTGTCACTCATCAAGCTGACAACTAACAACTGTCAACTCAAAAACGAGATACGAATGAAACGTGACAACCTGCGCCCGCCATGGGGCGCGTGGGGCAGGATTTTTCCTGCCCTATTGATCGTGCTCCTGCTGGTCGGCTGCGACCAGGCAGGCGGCGCGGAGACGACCATCGCCCCCGAGACCGCCATGCACCGCGCCGACGCGGCCCGCACCGGCGGCTTCCGAACCGAAGGGCTGGCCGAGTACAGCGCCATCAAGCGGCAGGTCGAAGCCGGCGAGTGGTTCTTCGCGGCGCAGGCTGTGCTGGGCGACGCCGTCTACGCCGCCAGCTACGATGGCAACGTCTACGCCCTCGACCGCGAGACGGGCGCGGAACGCTGGCGCTTTGCCACCGACCAGCCCATCATTGCTGCGCCGGCCGCGGCCGACGGGCTGATCTTTGTCGCCGGCATGGACGGCATCGCCTACGCGCTGGACGCGGCCGACGGCGCGGAGCGCTGGCGGGCCACGTTGGGCGATGGAGCGGCGGGCGGCGGGGCCACCGGTTCGCCGGCCGTCGTCGGCGACGCGGTCTACGTCGCCGGCGAGAGCGGCCTGCTGCTGGCCCTGGACGCGCAGACCGGCGAAGAGCGCTGGCGCTTTCAGAAAGAAGGACTGGGCATCGCCTTCTCGCCGGCCGTGGCCGACGGCGTGGTCTACGTGCCTCTGGCCGACGGCACTCTCTACGCCCTGGAAGCCGGTAGCGGGGCCGAGCAGTGGTCGTTTAACCCGGCCATCGAGGCGCAAGACATCTATAGCCCAACGGCCGATCCCGTCGTTGCCGACGGCGTTGTCTACTTCATGACCAGCGGCCCCAACCTCGTCGGCGAGTTGATCGCCATCGACATCGCCACGCAACAGGCGCGCTGGCGCTATGAGACGCCGACCGAAAACTACTCGGCGCCGTCGGTGGCCGGCGAGTTGCTCATCTGGGGTGGGCTGGACGGCCGCATCCACGCCCTGACCGCGGCCAGCGGCGATCCGGCATGGACCTTCCCGACCAGCGACATCATCTTCTCTGCTCCGGCCATCGCCGGCGACATCGCCTACGTCGGCAGCAATGACAAGTATCTCTACGCCCTGGACACGGCGACCGGCCGCATGCAGTGGCAGTTCCGCGCCGATTCGGGCGTCTCGTCCCCCGTCATCGCCGACGGCGTCGTCTATGTCGGCACAGAGGGCGGGGTGTTGTATGCTTTGGAGTAGTTGGCAGTTGCCGCTGAGCGACGGCCAACAAGCAACTAACAGGTAACAGGAGAACACAATGAACCACGATCACGACATGGAACCCGACATGCTGGCCGAGAGCGAGGAGTCCGGTTTCGCCGTCTGGCGTAATGAGGAAGAGGATGGCTATATGTACCACGTGGAGCTGGGTCTCGTCACCCTGCATCTCACGTCGGAAGAGTGGGAAGAGTTGGTCATCCTCATTCGTCAGGCATCGGCCTGATCAGTATCCAGTATTCAGTCGGTCAGTGCCCGGCATTGCCCACTGACCGACTGAATACTGGATACTTCCCCTACCCATGGACACCGCCCCCGTCCGCTACATCCCGATGATCCGGGATATGGCCGAAACGGAGCGGCCGCGAGAGCGCCTCATCCAGATCGGGGCTGAGGCGCTCTCGACGGCCGAGTTGTTGGCCATCGTCCTGCGTAGTGGGCTGCCCGGCGAAAACGTGCTGCGGCTGGCCGAGCGGCTGCTCATCCAGTTCGAGCACCTGCCCGGCCTGGCACGAGCGACGGTGACGGAGCTGACCGCCGCCAACGGTGTCGGCCCGGCCAAGGCGGCCGAGATCAAGGCGGCGCTGGAAATCGGCCGGCGGCTGGTTGCCAGTTCGCCGGAGGAACGGCCGCGCGTCACCACCCCCGACGACGCCTTTCATCTGCTCAAGTCGGAGATGATGTTCCTCGAGCAGGAGCACCTGCGGCTCATCCTGCTCGACACGCGCAACCGTGTTCTGCGCACCCCGACGCTCTACGTCGGCAGCCTTAACACGTCGGTCGTGCGCGTGGGCGAGTTGTTCCGCGCCGCCATCCGCGAAAACGCCGCCGCGTTCATCGTGGCCCACAACCACCCATCGGGCGATCCGGCCCCCTCGCCGGAAGACATCAGCGTGACGCGCCAGATCGTCCAGGCGGGCAAGCTGCTGGACATCGCCGTGCTCGACCACATCATCATCGGCAGTGGTCGGTTCGTCTCGCTCAAGCAGCGGGGCTTGGGCTGTCTCTTATACACATCTCCGAGCCCACGAGACCGTACTAGATCTCGTATGCCGTCTTCTGCTTGAAAAAAAAAAACAACACAACACACACACACACAACAACACAACAAACACAAAACAACCATGACTACACATAACACACTACTAGCGAACACAACAGATGACAAAATCCTCATCAATGAGAGTATGGCTACAACACATTACATGTGAGTATATTGACTCAAA
>CALLZA010000382.1 GCA_937858165.1 uncultured Ardenticatenia bacterium | reverse complement strand
TAGTGTAGTTGTTCTTGTTCTATGTAGGTGCATTCTAGTGGATGTGCTTCTGTTGTGGTCACTAGTTTATGGTCTTTGATACTGTGTGAGTTGCCGATGTTTGAGTCGCCGTATTGTCTAGTATCGGTTGTACTCGCTTTTTTTTTTTTTCAAGCAGAAGACGGCATACGATATCTAGTACGGTCTCGTGGGCTCGGAGATGTGTATAAGAGACAGACCTATGACCGCGCCGGCTTCGGGCCTGACGACCAGACGCAACTACGCGACGTGTTCGCCGAACTGGCACGGCGCGGCGTGTGGGCGATGCTGTCCAACTCCGACACGCCGTTCGTGCGCGAACTGTACGCCGGGTTTCGCGTGGAGCAGCTATTCGCGGCGCGGGCGGTCAACTCCAGGGCCAACGGCCGCGGCAAAGTGGCCGAAGTGTTGGTGATAAATTATTGAGGGGAGGAACCTCACGCAAAGATCGCCAAGGACGCAAAGAACGCCAAGAAGCATTTTTCTTGGCGTTCTTTGCGTCCTTGGCGATCTTTGCGTGAGCCTCTTCTCTCCCTAAATGTCGGGAATGCTGCGTTGGAGCACAGGCAGTTCAGCCAGCGCCTTGCCCGCGCCCAGGGCGGTGCAGGCAATGGGGTTATCGGCCACGTAGGCGGGCACGCCCGTCTCGCGCGTCAGCAGGGTGTCGAGTTCGCGCAGCAGCGCCCCACCGCCGGTGAGGGCCATGCCGCGGTCGATGATGTCCGACGACAGCTCCGGCGGGGTCTTGGCCAGCACGGCACGGGTGACGTTGACGATGGCCTGCAACTGCTCGCTGATGGCCTCGGTCACTTCGCCGGAGGTGATGGTGATGGTGCGCGGCAGACCGGCCACCTGGTCGCGCCCCTGCACCTGCATCTCCAGCCGCTCGTCCATCTCCACCGCCGCGCCGATCTTGATCTTGATCGCCTCGGCCGTCGGTTCGCCGATGACCAGGTTGTACTTCTTGCGCACGTAGCTGATGATCGCCTCATCCAGGTGGACGCCGCCGACGCGCACCGACTCAGCGCAGACGATGCCATTCATGGCCACCACGGCCGCTTCGGTAGAGCCGCCGCCCAAATCGACGACCAGGTTGCCCGTCGGCGTGCCCACCGGCAACCCCGCGCCGATGGCCGCGGCCAGTGGTTCCGGGATCAGGTTCACCTCACGCGCGCCGGCGGCCAGCGCCGCTTCGCGCACGGCGCGCCGCTCGACGCTAGTGACGCCATAGGGCACGCTGATCATCACCGACGGCTTGCGCATGGGCCACCGCCCGGCAACCTTAGTGATGAAGTACTCCAGCATCCCCTGGGTAACAAAGTAGTCGGCGATAACACCGTCGCGCAGGGGGCGCATGACTTCGATCTCGCCCGGCGTGCGGCCATACATCTCTTTGGCGGCGCGGCCGACCTCGACGATGATCGTGCGGTTGCCATCCTCGCGGATGGCGACCACCGACGGTTCTTGCAACACAACGCCGCGCCCCTGGACGTGGACGAGGACATTGACGGTGCCGAGGTCGATGGCGATCTGGGGGGTGAATAGTGACACGCTACGTATTTACCTCTGGGGAGAGAGTAACGCAAAGACGCGAAGACGCAAGGAAGAATCATCTCACGCCAAGACGCAAAGCGCGCCAAGCTCAGCGGGCTGAGTTTGGCGCGCTTTGCGTCTTGGCGTGAGATTTGCTTACGGCTATTCGCCCATCTCGGTGCGCCGCCCGGTGGCCGCGGAGCGGCGACGGCGGCGGCCGACGTTGACGCGCGCCTCGGCCCGCATCAGCGACGCGCGTACGGCGGCGATGCGGTCGGGATCGTCCTTGACGCCGGTGCGCATGATCTCTTCGGCCTGTTGCCGCGCCCGTTCGGCGCGGTCGAGGTCGATTTCGTCCGCCTGCTCGGCCGAGTCGGCCAGAATAGTCACGTGGTCGGGCTGAATCTCGACGAAGCCACCGCCGATGGCGAAGTACTCTTCGACACCGTTGACGCGCACGATGACCTCGCCGAAGTCCAGGGTCGTCAGCAGCGGGCTGTGGTGGGGCAAGATACCCATGCGCCCTTCGCTGCCGGGCAGGTTCACGGCGTCCACCTGGCCGCTGAAGACCATGCGTTCCTGGGTTACGATGTCACATTGAATAGGCATCGGTCACTCCACAGTGACTAGTGGTTAGTGATTAGTGACTATAAACTAGTCACTAATCACTAACCACTAGAGACTCTAGGCCATCTCGCGCAACTTCTGCGCCTTCTCCAGCACCTGGTCGATACCGCCGACCATGTAGAACGCCTGCTCGGGCACGTCATCGTGCTTGCCGTCGAGGATTTCGCGGAAGCCGCGCACCGTCTCGGCCGTGGGCACATACTGGCCGTTCAGGCCGTGGAACTTCTCGGCCACGAACATCGGCTGGCCCAGGAAGCGCTCGATCTTGCGGGCGCGCGCCACCAGCAGCTTCTGGTCTTCGCTCAACTCATCGACGCCCAGAATGGCGATGATGTCTTGCAGGTCTTTGTAGGTCTGGAGCACCTGCTTCACTTCACGGGCGGTGCGGTAGTGCAACTCGCCGACCACGTCGGCCTGCAGGGCGCGGCTGGTGGAGGCCAGCGGATCGACGGCGGGGAAGATGCCGCGGGCGAAGACGCTGCGCTCCAGGGTGATGATGGCGTCCAGGTGGGCGAAGGTGGCCACCGGCGCGGGGTCGGAGTAGTCGTCGGCGGGCACGTAGATGGCCTGCATCGAGGTGATGGAGCCTTTGCGCGTCGAGGTGATGCGCTCTTGCAGCGCGCCCATCTCGGCGGCCAGCGTCGGCTGGTAGCCCACGGCGCTGGGCATACGGCCCAGAAGCGCCGACATCTCCGACCCGGCCAACACGTAGCGGAAGATGTTGTCGATGAACAGCAGCACGTCGCGCCCTTCGTCGCGGAAGTACTCGGCCATCGTCAGGCCGGTCAGGGCCACGCGCAGCCGCACGCCCGGCGTCTCGTTCATCTGGCCGAAGACCATGGCCACCGAGTCCTGCACGCCGTACTCCTGCATCTCATAGTACAGGTCGGTGCCCTCGCGGGTGCGTTCGCCCACGCCGGCAAAGACCGACACGCCGGCGTGCTCCTGAGCCACAGTGCGGATCAACTCGGCGATGGTGACCGTCTTGCCCACGCCCGCGCCGCCGTAAATGCCCGTCTTGCCGCCCTTGATGAACGGGGCCAGCAGGTCGACGACCTTCAGGCCGGTCTCGAACGTCTCAATGACGGTGCTCTGTTCCTGGAACTCCGGCGCGGCGCGGTGGATGGGGTAGTAGATGTCGGCCTTGGGCGTCGGCCGACCGTCGACCGCCTTGCCGGTCACGTCGAAGATGCGGCCCAGTGTCACCGGGCCGACGGGAACCTTGATCGGGGCGCCGGTGGCGACGACCTCGCGACCGCGCGGCACGCCGTCGGTCGAACCCATCGCTACGGTGCGCACGCTGCCGCCGCCCAGGTGTTGCTGCACCTCCAGCACCAGTTCGCCCTGCGGCGCTTGCAGCGTCAGGGCTTCGTAAATCATGGGGAGCTGCTCGTCCGGGAACTCCACATCGATGACCACGCCACGGATGGCGGTAATTTTGCCTGTTGCCATATATCCATGCCTCCCAAATCAGTCATCTGTAAGGACGGGTCTAAGACCCGCTCCTACACCGTTTTCAGCGCCTCGGCGCCGCCGACAATGTCGAGAATTTCGCTGGTAATGCTGGCCTGGCGCGCCTTGTTGCGCTCCAGAGTCAGGAAGTCCACCAGTTCGATGGCGTTATCGGTGGCATTGTTCATGGCCACCATGCGCGCGCTGTGCTCGCTGGCGAATGCCTCGAGCAAGGACTGGTAGACCTGAAGCCGGGTGAAGCGCGGCACGATGTCGTTGAGCAGCGCTTCGGCGTTCGGCTCGTAGGTGTAGGCCTGTTGCGACGCCTTGACGGAATCGACGCCGCTGACGTACTCCGCGCCGGGCATGCCGCTCAAGTCGGCCGGCTTCAGCGGCAGCAGTTGACGGATGACCGGCTGGCGCGTCACCAGATTGACGAACTCACTGTAGCCGACGAAGACCTGATCCACGTCCTCGCTGAGCATGCTGTCGATGGCCACGCGGGCGATGGCGGTGATGTCGAGGAACGAGGGCGGATCGGGGACGCGGTCGAAGGTGGCGACGACGTTGAAGCCGCGGCGCACCATCGCATCGCGGCCGCGGCGGCCGACGGTGATGACCTTGACCGGCTTGCCGGCGGCGCGCAGAAAACGCTCGGCCAGCGTCGTCATGGCCACGTTGTAGGAGCCGGCCAGCCCGCGGTCGCTGGTCATCAGGATCAGGCCAATGGCCCGGACGTTCGGCCGCGCCGTCATCAGCGGGTGGGTCGTGGCCGACGCGCCCGGCTGGGCGGCCAGGTTCTGGATGATCTCGAACGCCTTGCGCGCGTAGTGGCGCGTGGCCTCGGCCTGGCGCTGCGCCCGGCTGGCCTTCGACGCCGACACCGCCGCCAGCGCGCTCGTCACCTGGGAGATGTTCTTGACGCTCTTGATGCGCTTGTTGAGTTCGCGTTCAGTAGCCATAGTGTGAATTAGGAATTAAGAATTAGGAATTAGGAATTGAGAGCACTCTGAATTCCTAATTCCTAATTCCTAATTCGTAATTAATTGGTCCAGGTGTTATTGAACTCGACGATCCCCTGCTTGACCGTCTCTTCGATCTTGTCGTTCCACGCGCCGGTCTCCAGGATGGTCTTGCCCAACTGGGAGTAGGCCGTGTCCATAAAGCGGCTGAACTCGCTCTTCCAGCGCTGGATGTTTTTCACATCCACGTTGTCCAGATAGCCGCGCGTGCCGGCGTAGATCATGAACACCTCGTGGTCGAGGCGGATGGGCTGGTACTGGGGCTGCTTCAGCAACTCCATCAGCCGTTCGCCGCGGCCCAACTGGCGCTGCGTGGCCGGGTCGAGGTCGGAGCCGAACTGGGCGAAGGCCGCCAACTCGCGGAACTGCGACAGGTCGCCCTTCAACGTGCTCGACGCCTTGCTCATGGCCCGCTTCTGGGCCGCGCTGCCGACGCGCGACACGGACAGGCCGGCGTTGATGGCCGGGCGCTGGCCGGCGTTGAACAGGTCGGTCTCCAGGAAGAGCTGGCCGTCGGTGATGGAGATGACGTTGGTCGGAATGTAGGCCGACACGTCGCCCAGCAGCGTCTCGATGATCGGCAGAGCGGTCAGCGAACCGCCGGTGCCGGGGATCTTCTTGGCCTCGTACTTCTCTTTGGCGTCGTCGCCCAGGGCGTCCATCGCCTTGTGCAGGACTTCGTCAATCAGGTTCCCGAAGTAGACCTGGCCGTCGACGCCCTTCGTCTCGGCCGTCACTTCCGTGCCCTTGGGCACAATGATGAACTCGTCGCGCAGACGGACGGCGCGCTCCAGCAGGGTGCTGTGCAGCGAGAAGATGTCGCCGGGGTACGCCTCGCGGCCGGGCGGGCGGCGCAGGATGAGCGACATCTGGCGATAAGCCCAGGCGTGCTTAGAGAGGTCGTCGTAGACCACCAGTGCGTCGAGGCCGTTCTCCATGAACTCCTCGCCGATGGCACAGCCGGAGTAGGGGGCGAAGTACTGCAACGGGGCCGGATCAGCGGCGCTGGCCATGACGACGGTGGTGTACTCCATCGCGCCGTACTTCTCCAGCGTGGCTACCACCTGCGCCACCTGTCCGGTGCGCTGGCCGATGGCGACGTAGATGCAGAGCACGTTCTGGCCCTTCTGGTTGATGATCGTGTCCAGGGCGATGGCCGTCTTGCCCGTCTGCCGGTCGCCGATGATCAGCTCGCGCTGGCCGCGGCCGATGGGGAACATCGAGTCAACGGACAGGACACCGGTTTGTACCGGCGTATCGACGCCCTTGCGCTCGACAACGCCCGGAGCCGTGCGCTGGAGGGCGCGGCGCTTGCTGGTGTTGATCGGCCCCTTGCCGTCGATTGGGTTGCCGAGCGGATCGACGACGCGACCGATGAGCGCCTCGCCCACAGGCACGGAGGCGATGCCACCCGTGGCCCGCACCTCGTCGCCGACTTCGATGGTCGTGTAGTCGCCCATGACAACGATACCGACCGAGTTGGGCTGTAGGTCAAGAACGATGCCGGACACGCCGGAGCTAAACTCGACCAACTCGTTGGCGCTGACGTCGGCCAGACCGGACGCCAGGGCGACACCGTCGCCGACGTATGAGACGGTGCCCACGCTACGCGAGGCGACTTGGTGATCGAAACTCTTGATCTGATCGAGCAGGGAATCGGCTATGCGCTGAAAGTCAGGAGCAAGGGTTGCCATGCGTTCAACCTCCTAAGGGTTCAGTAGTCAATGATTCAAAATGTAAGGAAGAGACCTCGCGCAAAGAGCGCAAAGATGAGCTTTTTTCCGGCGCTTTTGGCGTCGTTAGCGATCTTGGCGCGGGGTTCTTAGTCATTCGTCAGTCCGGCGACAGTGGCCGCATCGAGCTTGGCGACGACGGCCGTTACCAATTGTACCGCATGATCGTAATCTGTCTCTTATACACATCTGACGCTGCCGACGAGCGATCTAGTGTAGATCTCGGTGGTCGCCGTATCATTAACAAAAAAAGTAGAGTATTGAAAGTTGGTAGACGCGTGCAATTGGAACACGAATCAACTAGTCGAGCATCTACTGATAGACAGAGTGAGGTATCGATAAAATCAACTAAGCAGTCTAAACACAGGAGCTGTAGGAAGTAAAGG
>CALLZA010000381.1 GCA_937858165.1 uncultured Ardenticatenia bacterium | reverse complement strand
TCTTCTTTGTTTTCGTTATGAGCGTCGTCTTCTGTGCTATTTTTAGTTTTTTTTTTTTTAAGGATACGGCGACCACCGAGATCTACACTAGATCGCTCGTCGGCAGCGTCAGATGTGTATAAGAGACAGCGACTTGCTTATGCCCGTGGCGGGCGAAGTGACCGAGGTCAACGACGCCGCCGTCGACAAGCCCGAATCGCTCAACGGCGACCCCTACGGCACCTGGCTGGTGAAGATCCTCATCAGTGACGTCGGCCAGTTGCAAGACCTGATGGACGCCGACGCCTACACGCAGTACCTCGACACCCGCGAACACTAGTCAATTAGGAATTAGGAATTAAGAATTAGGAATTAAGAATGAAGAATTAAGACGGTTCAACGCTTGCAGCGGTTCTTCATTCCTAATTCCTAATTCACCCCTTTGGAGTCACAATGACTGCTACCTCCTCCCGCGCCAACTGGCAGGATATTATCGAGGCCCACGACTCTGGGTCGGGCCATGATGAAGAAAAAGGAAGCGCGCCTCAACTGAGTAACCGCGATCTGCTCATGCCCGCCGACCGCTTCGTCAAGCGCCACATCGGCCCGCGCAGCCACGACGTGACCCACATGCTGCGCGTCGTCGGCGCCAACTCGCTCGAAGAACTCATGGCCCAGGCCGTGCCCGAGGCCATCCGTATGGACGGCTACCTGAACCTCGACCCGCCGCGCAGTGAACAGGCGGTCCTCGACGAGCTGCGCGAACTGGCCGGCCGCAACAAGGTCTATCGCTCCTACATCGGCATGGGCTACTACGACACCATCATGCCGCCGGTCATCCAGCGCAACGTGCTGGAGAACCCCGGCTGGTACACCGCCTACACCCCCTACCAGCCCGAAATCTCCCAGGGGCGGCTGGAGGCGCTGATCAACTTCCAGACGATGGTCACCGACCTGACCGGCATGGAGATCGCCAACGCCTCGCTGCTGGACGAAGGCACGGCCGCGGCCGAGGCGATGACCCTCTGCCAGCGCGCCCGCCCGCGTAGCTCCAACGCCAACGTCTTCTTCGTCTCCGAACTCGTCCATCCACAGACCATCGCCGTCATCCGCACCCGCGCCGAACCGCTGGGCATCAAGGTCGTCGTCGGCAATCACGAGGAGTACGACTTCGCCGAGCCGACCTTCGGTGTGCTGGTGCAGTACCCGGCCACCAACGGCGACATTTACGACTACCGCGCCTTCGCCGAAAAGGCCCACGCATCCGGCGCGCTGGTCGTGGCCGCCACCGACCTGCTGGCTCTGGTGCTCCTGACGCCGCCGGGCGAGTGGGGGGCCGACGTGGCCTTGGGCAGCAGCCAGCGCTTCGGTGTGCCGATGGGCTACGGCGGGCCGCACGCCGCCTTCTTCGCCACCAAGGACGAGCACAAACGGATCATGGCCGGCCGCCTCTGTGGTGTGTCCATTGATGCCACAGGCAAGAAGGGCTACCGGCTGACGCTGACCACCCGCGAGCAGCACATCCGCCGCGAGAAGGCCACCAGCAACATCTGCACGGCGCAGGTGCTGCTGGCCGTCATCGCCGCCATGTACGCCACCTACCACGGCCCCGTCGGCCTGCGTCGCATCGCCACGCGCGTGCGCCTGCTGACCGGCGTGCTGGCCGCGGGCCTGCGCCAAATGGGCTACCAGGTCAACGCCGGTTCGGCCGAAGGCTGCGCAACCCCGACCGGCCACCGCGGCCCGCGGAACCTAGCCCCGACTCACGGCCGGCCCCGGGGCCACGGGATCCACCCGCGGCCACCCGCACACCTCCCGTAACGCCTACCCGCACTCCAACTGCCTCCACGACTGCGACCGCAACCCGGACTGCGACCGCAGCCCCGGCGGCGCGCGCCGAGGAGAAACACCCCGCGCCGGTGCCCCACGACGTCGTCCACGACGCAGCCGCTGCCTTTGTCGGACTGAGGGTCGACGGCGGTGAGCTGCTGCCGCCCGAGGGCTTGCTGGACGAGCTGAGCCACGCGGATCTGATCTGCGTCGGCGAGCAGCACGGCAACGCCCGGACGCACTACGCCCAGTGGGTCGTGCTCACGGCGTTGGCCGAGCGGAGCGCGATGAGTGGGCGCAGCGTCACCTTTCACACGGCGGTCGCGGTGCTGCGACTTGCCGCCGGCTACGAAGCCCACGCGCTGGTGCCGGTGACGGTGCCCGTGCCTTGGGCAGCTTGGCGGTTTGCCTGGTCGGTGGCGCCTGGGCCCGCGCCTCCACCGCGCGGCTTCGCCCCCAGGCCGGCCATCACCGCGACCATCTCGGCGACGACGGTCTTCCCGAGCGCGTGGGGGTGCGCCACCATCGCGCGGACGAGGGCCCTGTTCGTGGGGTTCGCGTCGAGGTCGCGCAGGAACGAGCCGTCGATCTTGACGAGGTCGACGGGGAGGGCCTGCAGGTAGGCGAACGAGGAGAAGCCGGTCCCGAAATCGTCGAGGGCGAAGCCGCAGCCGAGCTCCTTCAGGCGCCGGGCCCAGAGCTGGAGGCCCGCGATGTCGGCGATGGCCGCGGTCTCGGTGATCTCGAAGGTCAGGGCTCCGGGCGGCAGGGCGCTCGCGACGACGAGCGCCTCGATCTCGGCGAGGAGCCGCACGGAGCCGGCCTCTCCCAGGAGGTTCCGCGCGTGGAGATGGCCCCCGCGGCCCGACCCCTCGGCGGTCCGGGCCAGCGGCCAGGCCCACGCGTTTGGGAAAAGTGAGGCCGGCCAGAGTGATAGGGTCGTTGACGGTGTCAACGCAATAGGCCCACGTTAGCGGTGTGCCCTGGGCACGGGCCAGGCTGGCCATGGTGATTTCGTGGGCCACTTCGGGGTCCATACTGAACAACACACGCCGCGCCAAACCATAGGGAACAAGAGACATTGGATAATTCCTGCAATATTTCGTAACTACCATGATTTTCGCCCATGACCCAAACCAACACTCCCACCACCGACGCTTCACCCGCCCTCACACAAGATCAGCTCAAGACCCTGGTAGGGCAGGCCGCCCTGCAATACGTGGTGCCGGGCGAGATTGTGGGCGTGGGTACCGGCTCCACCGTGAACAAGTTCATCTGTCTCTTATACACATCTCCGAGCCCACGAGACCGTACTAGATCTCGTATGCCGTCTTCTGCTTGAAAAAAAAACAGACACACACACCAAATAA
>CALLZA010000380.1 GCA_937858165.1 uncultured Ardenticatenia bacterium | reverse complement strand
TACTATAGGTGAACATCGGTGACTGATACACAATGCTCTTGCAACTGTCGCAGATACGTATTTTGGAAAGTCAGTGACTTGTAGTAGATGGTATCTTTTTGTGTAATTTATAGCAACTATGTCGTTTGTGAGTCTTATTGTTTTTTTGCAAGCAGAAGACGGCATACGAGATCTAGTACGGTCTCGTGGGCTCGGAGATGTGTATAAGAGACAGACGCTGTCCTTGAAGAGGTCGAGGTGGTGGGCGCGCTCGCCCGCTTCGGGGTCGATCGCCATCTGCTGCACGCGCAACGTCCACGACGGGTCGAGTTGGGTCAGCACGTGGTGGGCGGCGACGGGGTCTTTGTTGACGGCGGCCAGCCCCTTGGAGAGCAGGTTCTGGCCCACCAGACCCAGTTGCACCTCCAGGCTCATCGGCCGGGCGTTGAAGGCGATGTAGGCCTCCTTGTCATAGGTGTCGCCGGTGGCCAGATAGACGTTCTGATTCTCAGCGCTCAGCCCAAAGGTGGGGAACTCTTCGCGCATGTCGTTGGGCAAACGCGCGTAGAGCGCCTCAATGAACAGTTGCAGTTGCGACAGGGCGTACTTCAGGGCGTTTTCTTCGCCGGCCCAGCCGAAAGCGGAGAAGACGGGCATTGTTAGGCCGTTGAACACGTTGGATGCTTGCATAGGTCAACTCAGGTGAATGACTCGCGCACCGGGCCAGTAGATGCGCTGGACCTGTGGGGATGAACGGATTTCGTCAAGGATTGATACTAGCCCAGCCGCGCCAAATGTCAAGCCTTGCCGCGCCCCAGCCGGGGGAGGAAGAAACCACAGATTACACAGATTTCACAGATTATAAGAAGTAATCTGTGAAATCTGTGTAATCTGTGGTTTCTTACTTGATGCGGTGGCCGCCGTCTTCGTTGATGAACAGCCAGGCCACAACGGCACCGATCTCGATCGTCTCCGGCAGATAGGTCTTCATCGTCACCGACGACGTGCCGCGGGTATGGAGCATGTGCTTGGTGCGCTGCATGCGCTCGAAGCGGTCTTGCCAGAGGCGGAAGTTCGACGGCCGCAAATCAACCCAGCCCTTGGCCGCCCAGGCGTCGATGTGGCCGGCGTCGGCGTCGATCTCGCGGTAGATGCTCTCCGGGATGTTGAGGCGCGGGCCGCGGATGAGACAGTCGCCGGCGGGGGTCAGGATGGGCACGCCGATGGAGACGATGGTCGTCCGCAACACCTCGTCGCGGCTCAGGTAGTCGAACAGGGTGCGGGCGATCTCGTCGGGCGCGGCGGCCAGCACGGCGTCGAGCGTGCCGTAGGCGAGCTTCAGCAGGTGGGCCTCGTAGAGCAGCTTCGACAGTTGCGGCGGGCCGAGCTGGCCCAGGGCGACGCTGTGGCTGCCCGTCTCCTCTTCGATGCGCGCCAGCTTGTCGAGCGCCGTCTGCCGCAACACGCCGGCGCGATAGCTGGGGTTGAGCAGGCTGCTGTCGATGCCGGCGATGACGTCGTAGCCGGTGTTGCTGCCCTTGATCTCCAGCAGCGCCTGGCGGGCGATCTCCTCCGGGGTGATGAACTCCATCTGGTCGGGGTGGGTGATGGTCTCGAACTCGCCGCGGGCGAAGAAGCCGTTTTCGCCGGTGTCGACGCCGGCCATGTGCAGCTTGTCCAGCCGTTCGTACTGGTTCTCGTCGCCGCGCAGCAGCAGGCGCGGGCCGAGCGGCTGCTCCTGGCTCTGGTAGCGCATCTGCGGCCGACCGCGCAGCTTGACCGATTTGTAGGCCACGCGCCGGTAGCCGATCATCGCCGCCGGCTTTAGCTCTTTCACCAGCGGGCCGTCGGGCGTGCGGGCCATCAGGAACATCAGCCCGGTGTGGGCAAAGCCGACGGCCGTCTTGCTCATCAGCTTGAAGCTGGGCCGGTCTTCGCTGTGGGTGTAGGGGATGTTGAGGCCCATGCCGCCCGTGCCCGTTGTGCCGACCTTCAGGTAGAGGCGCGTGCCCACTTCCGACATGGCGCGGTGGATGAGCTGGACGTGGCGGATGAGTTGCGGCAGCGATTGGGAGATGAGCAGGGAGCTGACGTTCTGCTCCAACTCGCGCCCCAGCTCGCTCAGGGCGGCAAGGTCCTGGTGGTCGACGATCTGGGCCAGTTGCTCCAGCAAGTCGTGGGTCTGTTTGCCGAGGCTGTCCACGTCCTGGTAGCTGATGGCCGTGGCGGTGTTGATGCAGTCGACGACGACGTTGGGGCGGTAGCGGCGGATGAGTTGGGCCAGGCCGGAGCGGGCGTAGGCGTCGTCCAGCCCGCCGAAGAGGTCCTGATAGAGGGCGTCGCGCCGGATGCGCGTGCTCATCAGGCGGCGGCGGTTCTCCTCCATGAACTCGTCGCGCACGAAGACGTCGCCCCAGGCGCCGATGAACTCGACGTTGCAGAACTCGCGCCGGGCGTCGCGCAGGAATTCGCGCACTTCGCCGCGGTAGAGGCTGGCGACAACGATGCGCTCCGGCTCCAGCTCGCGGGCGATCTCGCGGCCGATCTGCGAGCCGACGAGGCCGGCGCCACCGAGGACGGGGATGGTGCGGTCACTGTTCATGGGCCTCCTGTTATAAGAAATGGAACCTGTCTCTTATACACATAC
>CALLZA010000379.1 GCA_937858165.1 uncultured Ardenticatenia bacterium | reverse complement strand
TTTTGTTCTGGTGAGTATGGATCTTTCATACGGGGCCGCTAGATAGTGACGCGTGGTATAGCTGTTCGGCTCTTAGAGATCTGATGTGCTGAGTGTCTGGACATGTGTTTTTATTTCAAGCAGAAGACGGCATACGAGATCTAGTACGGTCTCGTGGGCTCGGAGATGTGTATAAGAGACAGACACTGATGCGGGCGACAGCCTCTATGACCCGCGCTTCTACCACCTGACCTACTACCTCGACAACGCCCTGCGCGCCCAGTACCTGTTTAAGCGCGACGTGGAGTACGTCGTTCAGGGGGATGAGGTTGTCATCGTCGACGACTTCACCGGACGCCTGATGCCCGGCCGGCGCTACTCCGACGGCCTGCACGAGGCGATTGAGGCCAAAGAGGGCGTCGACGTCAAGCGCGAGACGGTGACCGTCGCCACCATCACTCTGCAAAACTACTTCCGCCTCTACGACAAGCTGGCCGGCATGACCGGTACGGCCCTGACCGACGCTGAGGAGTTCGAGAAGATCTACGAGCTGGGCGTCACGCCGCTGCCGACCAACGTCGAATACATCATCGACACCGGCCAGATGGGGCTGGAGACGAAGCGCGAGAAGGAAGACGGCGCGGAGAAGATCGTCTACGTCAAGCCACAGACCCAGGAGCCGGTCTACTTCAAGCGCGTCGACTACGCCGACCAGGTGTATGGCACAGGCCCGGCCAAGGACCAGGCGATCATCAACGAGATCAAGCGCGTCCACGCCACGGGCCGCCCCATTCTCGTCGGCACGACTTCGGTCGAGCACTCGGAGACGATCGCCAAGCTGCTCAACCGCGAGGGCATCCGCCACAACGTGCTGAACGCCAAGATTCACCAGTCGGAAGCGCTCGTCGTGGCCCAGGCCGGGCGGCGGCACGCGGTCACCATCTCCACCAACATGGCCGGCCGCGGCACCGACATCTTGTTGGGCGGCAATCCCGAAGGGCTGGCGGCCGAGTCGTTGGAAAGCGAGATGTTCGACCGGCCGATGCTGACCCAACTGGCGTTCAAGCTGCTGACCGAGGGCGAAGAGGCCGCGCGCGACGTGGCCCGCAAGAGCAACCGCCTGACCGAGGACCTCGTCGACGCCCTGATAGAGACACGGGCGCGCTTTGCCGCGGCCATGAGTGAGATCGACCAGGTGCAGGTCGTCGGCTATCTGGCGCGCGTGCTGCAAGAGCCGTACGGCATCGATTACAACGACCTGCTCAACACGCTGCGCCTGGTGCGCGCCGGCGAGCTGGCCGCGGCTCGCTCCTTCGTGGAGAGTCTGGACAAGGACGTGGCCCTGGTCGATGAGATTCTGCGCCGCCAGACGGAGCTGATTCGCTGGCAGAACATCCACGCCGACGACAAGTTGGCCTCACAATTCCTGGCCGAACAGCTCTTCGAGCGCCACTACAACGCCCGCGCCGCGCTCATCCGCGCCGTGCTGGGCGACCGACCGGAAGAGGCGCGCCAACTGGTGGCGACCATTCCCGGCCTCGGCCCGCAGCACATCGCCCGCATCGAGGAGTTGCGCGAGCAGTCGCGCCGCGACAAGCAGGACATCTGGCAATTGGGCGGGCTGCACGTCGTCGGCTCAGAGCGGCACGAGTCGCGGCGCATCGACAACCAGTTGCGCGGCCGCGCCGCCCGCCAGGGCGACCCCGGCTCGTCGCGCTTCTTCCTCTCGCTGGAAGACGACCTGATGAAGCGCTTCGGCGGCGAACGGCTGAAGGGGTTCATGTCGCGTGTCAACATCCCCGACGATATGCCCATCGAGAACGGGATGCTGGACAAGATCATCGAAAGCTCGCAGGAGCGCGTCGAGGGGTACAACTTCGACATGCGCAAGAACGTCGTCGAGTACGACGACGTCATGAGCATGCAGCGCCAGGCTATCTACAACGAGCGGCGGGCGATCCTGATGGGCGAGGAAGTGGACCTCGACGCCAAGGTCGATTCCGCCTTCGATGATGCCATCGTCGCCCTGATCGATCACTACATCGAAGACTACCCCGCCTTCATCCGCGGCGAGGTCGAGCGTGTGGTGGAGGACTTCACGACCGACGCGACAAACACGGTCAACGTGGCCGCCGTCGTCCGCCGGCTGGCGCCCATGCTGCCGCTGATGGCCGAGATCGACCGCGCTGAACTGGAGCGGCTGTCGCCGGAGCGGCTGACGTCGCGCCTCGTCGCCCTGGCCCACGAGCAGGAGCGGCAGGGCACGAACCTGCTGCAACTGTTCCAGGCAATGGGCCGCTTCCTGCCCCTGGTGCCGGCGGTGCCCAATCTGGGCGCACTGGCGACGCACAAGAGTGGTCAGGTGCAGACCCGCGAACGGCTGCGCGGCGAGTACATCGCCCAGGTGCAGTCGCTCTACAACGAGTTCCTGGCCGAGACGATCGACGCCGCCGACCGCGAGCCGATCTGGACAGCGGCCGAAACGGAGATCAACCACGCCTTCAGTGGCTTCAACCTCGATGGCCTGTCGGTCAAGAACATGGAAGAGCGCCAGCGCCACTTCCGTACCCACATCGATGAGGTGCTGCGCGACCTGATGGTGCAGAGCCTCCAGGAGCTGGACGGCGAGCAGTTGGCCGCGGCGCTGGAGCAGTACATCGACCGCCAGCAGGCCAAGTGGCGCCAGTTCATCGGCGAAGAAGAGTACAAGAACTACCAGCGGCTGTTGCTGCTGTCGGCCATCGACCGCGAATGGCGTGACTATCTGACGGCGATGGACGACCTGCGGCGCGAGATCGGCTTGCAGGCGTTTGGCCAGCGCGACCCCAAGATCGAGTACAAGAAGCGCTCGTTCGAGATGTTCGGCGACATGCGCAAGAACATCGACCGCGACATTGCCGACCGCTTCTTCCGCGAGATCAGCGGCCACCAGCAGTTCGTCCAGCAACAACAGCAGGACGTGGCCTACAAGGTGCAGTCGCAGGACGCCGGCTACCAGACCGTGAAGCGCGAGAAGGGCAAGGGCACCGAAGTGCGCAAGGACAGCCCCGACGTCGGCCGCAACGACCCCTGCCCCTGCGGCAGCGGGCGGAAGTACAAGAACTGCCACGGCCGGCCGGGCATGGGCGCGCCCACCGCCGGGGCAGCGGCCGGCAATGGCGCGAAGGCGGCCAACGGCCAGAGCGCCCAGGCGGCCAAGGGCGGTAAGAAGCCGCCGCCGCAGAAGAAGAAGGCGCGACGGTAAGTTTTAGAAACCGAATTCCTTCTGAGGAACTCGGTTTCTATAATGCAGACGGAGGATAGATGGAGCGAGTTGCGAAACTTCACATTGAAAAACTCCCAGAGGGCGTGTACCTGGCTACATCGGATGACATTCCAGGTCTTGTAGCTCAGGGACGGACGATTGCCGAGACACTGGAGATTGCCCGCGATGTGGCGCGAAAGCTTCTGGAAGCGCGGGCAGAGCGCGAGGGCGAGATCTCTCTGGCATTCGCCGAAGAGTCATTTGACTATCCACTTATTTTTGGGGCTTGATGGGAAGGCTTGCGGGCTTCAAATACCGAGAAATTGTCAAGCGTCTGCGACGGCTTGGCTTCGAGTTTGACCGCTACGCGGCCGGTAGCCACGAAATCTGGTATAATCCGACGACGAATCACTACACAACAATTCCTAATCACGCTGGAGATATGCCGGAAGGAACACTACGGGCTATTCTGAGGCAAGCAGGCGTTACGCCAGAAGAGTTTCTAGACGCATCAGTTTGACCCTACAACCCTTATAGTGCTAGATCAGTCGCCTGCTAGACCTGTCTCTTATACACATCTCCGAGCCCACGAGACCGTACTAGATATCGTATGCCGTCTTCTGCTTGAAAAAAAAAAATAAAGTAAAAAAAAATAAAAAAAAACAAATACAACAAGTTGTATCAGCAGAATAAACCACCAAGATGCATACGATATACATCATACAATTACACTGCCCACTTCAACTCATGACAACTGACACAATAAAAACCATCACTAACGTTGAAAGTA
>CALLZA010000378.1 GCA_937858165.1 uncultured Ardenticatenia bacterium | reverse complement strand
CGTGTTCTGCTGTTTTCTTCTCGTTTTTCTTTTGTTTTATTTTTTTGTCATTTACTGTCCAGATCTCTCTGCCTGTGTACTCAGTAGTTTTTTTTTTAATGTTACGGCGACCACCGAGATCTACACTAGATCGCTCGTCGGCAGCGTCAGATGTGTATAAGAGACAGGGCGGAAGCTGGCGCTGTCGTAGATGCCGTCGGCGTCGGCCTGCCAGAAGTCGAGCCATGCGCCCGGGATGGGGGCGCAGTTGGCGTCGAGGACGTAGCCGGTGATCATGAGCGGATCGCCGGCCATGCCCGCCTCGCGTAGGGTGGCTCGTTCCGGCGTATTTGGCAGGTAGTGGATGCCCTCGGCCGTGGCCGGGGTGAGGCCGTTGCAGACCGGAGCGGGCAGGGCCGCCGCGCCGTTGGCCACGGGCGTGGGCGTGCGCGTGGGCAGCGTCGGGTCGCTATCGGCGCGGCTGGTGTCCTCGGCCGGGGCGGGGAAGGGCTGGGCGGGCTGGGCGGTGGGCGTGGCATCCGGCCGGGGCGAGGGCGTCGCGGCAATAGCGGCCGTGACGGCGGCTGTTGGCAGCGGGTCGGTGGCGTTGCCGCGGCAGGCGGCGAGCAGCAGGAGCAGGAGAGCCGGCAGCAGCAGGCGGCCGAGGCGGGGCGGGATGGGTAAGCTCATAGGAGCGGATTTTAGCAGGATTGTAAACGTAGCGCGATTCTCCCGAATCGCGCGCCCAACGCAGAGGCGCGATTCGGGAGAATCACGCTACGGGTGTTCCAAACGCTTGTTTAACTCTGCTAAGATTTTCTCCGCCGCCACCGGCACCACCGTCCCCGGCCCGAAGATGGCCGCCGCGCCGTGGGCGTAGAGGTAGTCGTAGTCCTGGGCGGGGATGACGCCGCCGATGACGATCAGGATGTCATCGCGGCCGAGCGCGGCCAGTTCGGCGGCCAGTTGCGGCAGCAGCGTCTTGTGCCCGGCGGCCAATGAGCTGACGCCGACGACGTGGACGTCGTTCTCCATCGCCTGCCGGGCCACCTCGTCCGGCGTCTGGAACAGCGGGCCGATGTCCACGTCGAAGCCCAAATCGGCAAAGGCGGTGGCGATGACCTTGGCCCCGCGGTCGTGGCCGTCCTGGCCCATCTTGGCTACCAGAATACGCGGCCGTCGCCCTTCGACCGCCTCGAACTCGTCGGCCATGCGACGGACACGGCTGATGTCGTCTTGCTCGCCGAACTCAGCCCGATAGACCCCGGCAATGGATCGAATCACGGCTTTGTGCCTCCCCCAGACGCTTTCCAGCGCCCCGGAAATTTCGCCCAGCGTGGCCCGGGCGCGGGCGGCGTCGACGGCCAGTTCCAGCAGGTTGCCCTCGCCGGTGGCCGCGGCCTGGGTCAGGGCGTCGAGGGCGTGGGTGACGGCCGTCGCATCGCGCTCGGCCCGCACCTGGGCCAGCCGGGCGATCTGCTGCTCGCGCACGGCGGTGTTGTCCACTTCCAGGATGTCGATCGGGTCCTGGTGGTCGAGCCGATACTTGTTGACGCCGACGATCGTCTCCTGGCCGGAGTCGATGCGCGCCTGGCGGCGGGCGGCGGCCTCTTCGATGCGCATCTTGGGCAGGCCGCTCTCGAGCGCCTTGGCCATGCCGCCCAGCTTGTCGATCTCCTGGATGTGGGCTAACGCTCGACGGGCCAGTTCGTGGGTCAGCGTCTCGACCAGGTAAGAGCCGCCCCACGGATCGACGATCTGAGTGATGCCCGTCTCGTGTTGCAAGTAGAGCTGCGTGTTGCGGGCGATGCGGGCCGAGAAGTCGGTCGGCAGGGCGATGGCTTCGTCGAGGGCGTTGGTGTGCAACGATTGGGTGTGGCCCAGCACGGCGGCCATGGCCTCCAGGCAGGTGCGGGCGACGTTGTTGAACGGATCTTGCTCGGTCAGGCTCCAGCCGCTGGTCTGGCAGTGGGTGCGCAGGGCCATCGACTTGGCTTCGCGCGGGTTGAACTGCTTGATGAGCTTGGCCCACAGCAGCCGGGCGGCGCGCATCTTGGCGATCTCCATGAAGTAGTTCATGCCGATGGCCCAGAAGAAGGACAGGCGCGGCGCGAAGTCGTCAATGGCCAGCCCGGCCCGCAGCCCGGTGCGCACGTACTCCAGCCCGTCGGCCAGCGTGTAACCCAGTTCGATGTCGGCCGTGGCGCCCGCCTCCTGCATGTGGTAGCCGGAGATAGAGATGCTGTTGAACTTGGGCATCTCGCGGGCGGTGTAGCTGAAGATGTCGCCGATGATGCGCATGGACGGCTCGGGCGGGTAGATGTAGGTGTTGCGCACCATGTACTCTTTGAGGATGTCGTTCTGGATCGTGCCCGTCAGTTGCTCGTGGGATACCCCCTGCTCCTCAGCGGCGACAATGTAAAAGGCCATGATCGGCAGCACCGCGCCGTTCATGGTCATGGAGACCGACATCTTATCCAGCGGGATGCCGTCGAAGAGGGTCTGCATGTCACGCAGGGAGCTAATGGCCACGCCCGCCTTGCCCACATCGCCGACGACGCGCGGGTGGTCGCTGTCGTAGCCGCGGTGGGTGGCCAGGTCGAAGGCGACGGACAGGCCGCGCTGGCCGCCGGCCAGGTTGCGGCGGTAGAAGGCGTTGCTCTCTTCGGCCGTGCTAAAGCCGGCGTACTGGCGCACCGTCCACGGGCGGCCGACGTACATGGTCGGGTATGGCCCGCGCAGGAAGGGGGGCAGGCCGGCGGCGTGGTCGAGGTTGGGCAGGTCGGCCGTGTCCTCGGCGGTGTAGAGCGGGCGGACGTCGATCTGCTCCATCGTACGCCAGAGGAAGTCGTTGCGCGGCCCGCCGAACTCGGCTTCCAGGAAGTCGGCGTTGTCGTCCAGTTCGGCCCGCCAATCGGCCAGGTCGTGACGGGGGAAATCGGTCTTCAGGTCGAGTTGGGTGAAGTCGGGGTTAGGCATAAGCTTGTTCGAGGCCGCTAAGTTGTTCCAGCAGCCACCTATTGATCGCCAGCGCATCCGCGCCAAAGTAGATAAACTCATCCACCCCCGCCGCCCGCAACGCCTCGACCTGATCGGCCGGCCGGCCGGCCAGGATGACGACAGTGTTAGGGGCTGCGGCCTTGATGGCGGCAACGAGGGGCGGGACAAGGTCGGGGTAAGTCTCGTCGGTGGAGCAGATGGCCACGGCCGGCGCGCCGGACGCCAGCGCGGCGGCGGCGGCCTCGTCGGGCGTCCTGAAGCCGTTATTGCTGATGACCTGGAAGCCGCCGACCTCGAAGAAGGCCTGGGTGAAGTCGGCGCGGGCCTTGTGCTGGCGCGGCGGGCCGAGGTTGGCCAGGAAGAGGCGGGGCAGAACCCTCTCCCCATCCCTCTTCCGGAGGGCGAGGGGGTCTAGTTCCCTCTCCCCCTGGGAGAGGGTTAGGGAGAGGGCCTCTGGTTCCCTCTCCCCCCGGGAGAGGGTTAGGGAGAGGGCCTTCTGCCGCAACGCCTCGAACGGCTCGGCGGCGCGGGTTTGCGGCAGCGGCGTGGCCGTCGGCCGCGCCCCGTCGTCGCCGCGCAACGCGGCAGCGATCTCGCCCAGCGTCGCCCCGACCTCGGCCGCAGCGATGGCGGCCTCGACCACCATCTCCGGCGCGCCGGCCGTCGCCCGCGCCAGTTGGGCCAGCGCGGCGGCATGAGCGGCGGCGTCGCGGGCGGCGCGATAAGCGGCCAGTTGCGCGGCGCGCTCCTGATACAGCGTGTCATCGGCCGGCGGCGCGCTCGGCCGCGGCTTCTCGGCCGGGTTGGCGAACTGATTGACGCCGACCCTGTCTCTTATACACATCTCCGAGCCCACGAGACCGTACTAGCTCTCGTATGCCGTCTTATGCTTGAAAAAACAAAACAAAAAAACAAAAAAAAAAAAAAAAGCATGAGTATGTAAATCACGATAATATGTACATACCTACACGACGTGACAAGATGCTCACGTATACGACTTCCCACTGACAATACTCTACAGTACTTTGCTGTACTAGTCATA
>CALLZA010000377.1 GCA_937858165.1 uncultured Ardenticatenia bacterium | reverse complement strand
CTTTTTTCTTTTTCTTTTTTTTTTTTATGATACGGGGACCCCCGAGATCTAAACTAGATCGGTCGTCGGCAGCGTCAGATGTGTATAAGAGACAGGGTGTAGACGACGCGGCAGTCGAAGCGGCGGTGTTCGCAGTTGTAGCTGCTCAGCCCGCGCAGGCCGGAGACGGTCAGCACCGTCAGGCCGTGGGTGCCATACGCCCCGGTGTTGCCCAGCACGCGCATCTCCATGCTGTGCAGTGTGCCGTCGGCCATGACGCCGGTCTTGTAGGTGATCAGCTCCGGGTGGCGCGTGCGGCTGCTGTGGAACTCCTCGGCGCGGGTCAGCTCCAGGCGCACCGGTCGCCCGGTGGCGATGGTCAGATGGCCGACGATGTCCTCGATGAGCATCTCCTGTTTGGCCCCAAAGCCGCCGCCGATGCGCGGCTTGATGACCCGGATACGGCTGACCGGCAGCCCCAGCAGCGGCGCGACCATGCGCCGGACGTGGAATGGCACTTGCGTCGAGGTGCGAATGACCAGCCGCTCGTCGGCGTCCCACCAGCTGATGGCGATGTGGGGTTCGATGGGCGCTTGCTGCACCTGATGGACGTAGTAGGTGTGCTCGAAGACGTGGTCGGCTTCGGCGAAGCCTTGCTGCACGCTCCCCTTCTCGGCCATGATGTGGTGGACGATGTTATGGGCAGCGTCGTGGATGCCGGTCGTGTCGGCCTCGTCGTGGATGACCGGCGCGCCGTCGGCCACCGCCTCTTCCACGTCGAACACCGCCGGCAGCAGCTCGTAGGTCACGTGAATGCGCCGCATCGCCTCTTCAGCGATGGCCGGTGTGTCGGCGGCCACGGCGGCCACGCGGTCGCCCACGTAGCGCACCTTGGTGTCGAAGCTGACCTGGTCGTGGGGCGGCGGGTTGGGGTACGACTGGCCGCCGCTGGCGTACTTGACGCGGGCAACGTTGCCGCAGTGGACGATGGCCCGCACGCCGGGGATGGCTCGTGCCTCGCGGTCGTCGATCTCGACGATACGGGCGTGGGCGTGGGGGCTGGTCAGCAGCCGGGCGTAGAGCATGCCGCGCATCTCGATGTCATCGACAAACGCCGGGTTGCCCTTGGCCAGCTTGACGGCGTCGACCTTCGTCTCGGCCTTGCCCACAACCTTCGTCTCCGGGCCGGTGTTGCTGTGCAGCACAAGGACGGTGTGGGTCTGCGTGTCCGTTGTCGGGCCAAAGACGCCGTGGGCCGGCGGGTCGGGCGGCTCCGGCACGTCGCGCTCGCTGTCGCCGTCCTCATCAACCGGGAAGGCGGTGACGAGATAGCCGGCGTTGACCACTTCGGGATCGACGCCCGGCGGCGGCTCCTCGCCGCGCAGGATGGCGGCGGCGCGCAGTACGGCCAGCACCGGCCGCAGGTAGCCCGTCTCGCGGCACAAGACGCCCGATAGCGCGTCGCGCACCTCGGCTTCGGTCGGGTTCGGGTTGCGGTCGAGCAGCGCCTTGGCGGCCAGAATCATCGCCGGGGTGGAGTAACCGGACTGGATCGCCCCGGCGTCGATGAACGCCTGTTGGATGGGGTGCAGCGTGCCGACGCCGGGCGACAGCCCCTCGATCGTCTCGATGGTGTGACCGACGGCCTGCCCGGCGAGGAGTGTGTCGGCGCTGACCAGACGGCCGTCGAGCAAGACGGCCGCCGCGCCTGTCTCGCCGGAGTGGCTGCCGAAGCGGACGCTGACGTAGCCCGCGTCGCGCAGGGCGTCGCGCAGGCTATCGGTACTGGCGGCGCGCACGTCCTCGTCGCGCCCGTTGATGTGGAGTGTAATTGACATAATGGCTTTGTGGAAAGAGTCCACAGATTACACAGATTACACAGATTAATTCTTATGAATCTGTGTAATCTGTGTAATCTGTGGACGTATTACTCTTGCTTCGGCGCGCGGGCGGTGCGGAGGACATTGAGGTAGTTGGCCCGCTCCAGCGCCGCCGAGTCGCCGATCTGGACGTGGCTCAGACAGCCGCGAATCTCCTTGACCGAGGCGTAGGCGTGGCCGTCGAGCCAGGTCTGTAGCTCGGTCGTGACCGTCGCCAGGTGATCGATGCCGTTCTGAATCACGGCCGAAGCCATCATGGCCACGCTGGCCCCGGCCATAAGGCTCTTGACGACGTCACTGGCGCTGTGGACACCGCCGGTGATCGCCAGGTCGGCGTTGATCTGCCCGGCCATGAGCGCCACCCAGCGCAGCCGCAGCCGCAGCTCGCTCGGCACGCTCAGGTCGAGGCTGGGCACAATCGCCCGGTTCTCGATGTCGAAGTCGGGCTGGTAGAAGCGGTTGAACAGCACCAGCCCCTTGGCTCCCGCGCTCACCAGCCGCCGGGACAGATTGGTGAGGGCGCTGAAGTAAGGGCTGAGCTTGACGGCGACGGGAATGCGCACCGACTGCTTCACGTCGCGCACCAGATCGATGTACATCTGCTCGACCTCGGCCGCGATGACGCTGGCCTTGGTCGGCAGATAGTAGATGTTCAACTCCAGCGCGTCGGCCCCGGCGGCCTCGATGAGCCGCGCGTAGCGAATCCAGCCGCTGCTGTAGTAGCCGTTGAGGCTGGCGATGATGGGTATCGTCGTGGCCTGCTTGGCCTGATAGATGTGGGCCAGGTAGCTGCCCGCACCCTGGTTATACTCCTTCATGTCAGCCACGTGGCGCAGCGCCTCCGGCAGTTCGTCGCGATGCTGCACGTAGTAGCCGCTGAAGCCCATCTCGGCCAGCTCGATCTGCTCCTCGAACAGCGAATAGAGCACGACCGCGCCCGCACCGGCCACTTCCATGCGGCGCAGGTTTTCGACCTCGTAGGTCAGCGGGTTGGACGAGACGACAATGGGCGACTTGAGGGTCAGGCCCAGGTAGTTGGTAGTCAGATCAGCCATGAGGTTGCTTCCATACGTAATACGGATTATCCACGCTTGCTGGCTTCATTGTATCAGAAATACGGCCGGGCGAGGATTATGAGCGCACTGGCCAGACCTGATAGGGGGGCCGCTGGCGGCTGGAGCCTCTCTAACCGGCAAGGCGCTTCGGGACGTCCACCCGTCAGGTCACTGAGGAACCGGGATTATGAGCGCCCCGTAACACCGGTTGAGGCGCGGCGGCGCGACGGTTATAATGGTGCGTTGGTTGACCATGAGCGAGCAAGAGAGCCGGCCCCCGGCCGAAGAGCGCTGCCCCCGCTGCGATAGCATTCTGCCCGACGGCGCCGAGCGCTGCCTGATGTGCGGCCTGCCGCGCCCGCCGCGGTCTGTCGTTGAGGAGAGCGAAGGGAGCGCCGACATCCTGGCGGCCGACGCCGTTGTTGAGGAGAGCGCGGATGGGATGACGGCGATCCAGTCCGAGCCGGCGGTCGTCGAGTTCCCCGTCCGCGAAACCCGCTCCCAGCGCCTCTTCTGGTTGGTGGCGACGCTGGTCGTCATAGGCCTGTCGGCCACGTGGCTGGCCTTGCGCGACGAGGGGCCGCGGGTGATGGCCGCTTTCATTCCCACGACGACGCCCCTCCCGCCGACGATTACCAACACACCGACGTGGACGCCCCTGCCGTCGGAGACGCTGCCCCCTTCGCCCACGCCCAGCCCGTCAGGCACGCCCGCCCCGACCAGCACCCCCCGCGAGCCGCGCTTCCACGCTGTTGCCGCCGGGGAGACGCTGTTCGGCCTGTCGCTGCTCTACCGCGTCTCGGCCGACAGCATCGCCGCGGCCAACGAGTTCGACCTGAACACGCCCATCCAGTCGGGCCAGAGCCTGGTCATCCCCTGGCCCACGGCCACGCCGCCGCTGGAGTCGGTGCTGCTGGAGCCTGTCTCTTATACACATCTGACGCTGCCGACGAGCGATCTAGTGTAGATCTCGGTGGTCGCCGTATCATTAAAAAACAAACCAACAGAGAACTTAGTCGACACCGACTCAAGACACAACAAAGTCCATATGATAAATATCAGAAAAACCACAACACAAACCATGTGAAAGCGCAGCATCAGAACA
>CALLZA010000376.1 GCA_937858165.1 uncultured Ardenticatenia bacterium | reverse complement strand
CGCGCGGCGGTAGGTGTGTTTTAGGTGCCGGTTTGGGCCCGGGGCGGGAGCGGCCTGCGGCGGGGCGATGGCCAAGGCGCTGGCGGCTGCGGCGGTGACCGGGGTGACCTGCGGCCGGCGCGAGGCATCTCTGGCGCGGGTAGCGGACGAGATTCGCGCCGCCGGCGGCAGCATTCATACCGTGGCGGCCGACGTCTCGCATGAGGCGGACGTTCGCCACGTCGTCGAGGCCACGCTCGAGCGTTTCGGGGCCGTCCACATTCTGGTCAACAACGCCGGCATCGGTGGGTGGGGTGAACTCCACAGCTACGACGTGGGCCAGTGGGACAAGGTGATGGCCGTCAACCTGCGGGGGCCGTTCTTAATGAGCCGCGCTGTCCTGCCGGGTATGCGCGACCGGCGCGAGGGGCACATCATCAACATCAGTTCCGAGTCGGGCATTGAGTACTACGAGGGGGACAGCGGCTATGGCCTCAGCAAGCACAGCCTGAACGCGCTGGGCGAGTATATGCAGCGCGAGAACCAGAGCTACAACGTCCGCGTTAACACCATCTGCCCCGGCATGGTGGTCACGGAGATGTCGCAGGCGACGCCGGGGCTGAACCACGACCGCTGCCTCTACCCCGACGACATCGCCGATCTGGTCATGTGGCTGTTGACCCGCCGCGCAAACATAAAGATCGGCACGCCCATTCTGATTCAGACCATGCTCAACCCCTGGGAAAACTCATGATCTCTCTTGCTCTGGCAGTCGAACTGAAGCAGGCCGGGCTGGTGTGGCGCACCAGCACCCACGACTTCTTCGCCATCCCCGACCACGACATGGACGATCGCGTCTTCGTCCTGGCCGACATGGTGGCCTTCACCGAACTGGTGCAGGGCTGGCCGGCAGTGGCCTTCCACGGCGCGGCCGAGTGGGCGCTGGACTACGTCTTCTCCAATGAGATCGTCTGGCTGCCGACTGAGGAACAGTTGCGCGAGGCGCTGATGGACACGATTATCAAGGCGAGCAAAGTCATGCCCCCGGAGGGCAGCCTCGGTCTGACGAGCACGCCAGGTGGGTACCAGTGCGCGATTGCCATAGATAGCCAACATCTGCTCTTCAAAGGCCCAACGGCCCCCGAAGCCTACGCCGCCGCCCTGCTCTACGTCCTGAGGCAACGCAACCGGGCAAATGGTGTATAATCCGGCCATGCACCGATTCGTTCGTCGCCTGGGAGTTGTGCCTGTTTTGGCCCTGAGCGCCGGCCTCATGCTGCTCGGTGCGTTGGCTATCGACCGCATCGTCAACACGATGTGGCCGTTCGACGTGACGCGCATCGAACTGGTGCGGGCCACGGCGCAACAGCGCGTCGATGCGGCGATGCTGCTGGCGTCGGCCAACGGCGACATCATCATCGCCTTCCTGGCCTCGGTCATCGTCGCCGTCACCGGGCTGGCACTGCCCTTCGCCTACTATCTTAACAAGCGACTGATGCCGCCCGAGGCACGCCACGAGCCACCCCCATTCCTGGCCGTCATTCGTATGGCGCTATGGGTCGGGCTTTGGGTGGCGTTCTGCCTGTGGCTACAGATGAACCGCACGCTGGGCGTGGCCGTGGCGGCGCTGGGGGCGGCGGTGGTGATTCTCTTTGAGGTCGTGCTCCAGATTCGCGCCCGCGCCACGGCCGTCCAGCAAGGCACGGCCCCGCAATGACCACGCCAGCCGGCCGGGCCAACTCGCCTACCCAGACGGCGCTGCGCGAGTTGCCCAGTGTTGACCGACTGCTGCGCGCGCCGGGGGGCGACGAGCTGGTAGCCGGGTTCGGCCGCGAACTGGCCGCCGACGCGCTGCGGGCAGCGCTGGACGCGGCGCGGGCGGCCATCCGCGGCGGCAAATTGGCTGAAGCGCCGGCCGACTACGACCTCGTGGCCGCCGGGCACGAGTGGGCCACCGACCTACTGGCGCCCACGCTCCGGCCGGTCATTAATGCCACGGGGATCATCGTCCACACCAACCTCGGCCGCGCCCCGCTGAGTGAGGCCGCGCTGGCTGCCGTGACCGAGGCGGCCGCCGGCTACGCGACGCTGGAGTATGACCTGGAGGAAGGGCAGCGCGGCTCGCGCGCCATCCACGCCGAGCGGCTGCTGACGCGGCTGACCGGCGCGGAAGCAGCGCTGGTCGTTAACAACAACGCCGCGGCCGTGCTGCTGATGCTCTCCGCGCTGTGCCGCGAGAGCGAGGTCATCATCAGCCGCGGCCAACTGGTGGAGATCGGCGGCGGCTTTCGCATCCCCGACGTGCTGGCGCAATCGGGGGCGCGCCTGGTCGAAGTGGGCACGACCAACCGCACCCACCTACGCGACTATGCCGAAGCCATCACCGAGCGCACGGCGGCCATCTTCGTCGCCCACTACTCGAACTACAAGATCATCGGCTTCACCAGCCAGCCTGAGATGGCCGAGTTGGCCGCCCTGGCCCAGGAGCGGGGCGTGTGGCTGCTGTTCGATCAGGGCAGCGGGGCGCTGCGCGACGTGGCCGCCTATGGCCTGGAGCCGGAGCCGACGGTGCTCGACGGGCTGCAAGGCGGGGCCGACGTGGTGGCCTTCAGCGGTGACAAGCTGCTCGGCGGGCCACAGGCGGGCATCCTCGTCGGCCGGGCGGAACTCATCGCCCGGTTGGCGCGCCATCCGCTGGCCCGCGCCGTGCGCGCCGACAAGATGGCCCTGGCGGCGCTGGCGGCCACACTGGGCCACTATTTGGCCGGGCAGCCGGAGCGCGTGCCGGTGTGGCGCATGATCGCCCGACCGGTGGACGAGATCGCCGCCGAGGCCGAGGTGTGGGCGGCGCGGCTGCGGGCGGGCGGCGTCAGCGCCGCGGTCGTGGCCGGGGAGTCGCGCATCGGCGGCGGGAGCCTGCCCGGCGCGACGTTGCCGACGCGACTGGTAGCCATCGCGCCCGACGGGCGGAGCGCCGACGAACTGGCGGCGCGGCTGCGGGCGGCGGCCGTACCGATCATTGGCCGCATTGCCGGCGACCGGCTGCTGCTCGACCCGCGCACCGTCCTACCGGCCCAGGCCACGGCGCTGCTCAGTGCTGTGGCCTGGGCTATCAAGAGATAGACCCGAGGCGCACATGGAAACGACCGATCATTCTACACGCATCCTGGCCATTGAAACGTCGTGCGACGAGACGGCCGCGGCGGTCATTGCCGACGGCACGACCATCCTCAGCAACGTCGTCGCCAGCCAGACGGAGCTGCACGCCCGCTACGGCGGCGTCTTTCCCGAAGTGGCTTCGCGCCGCCACGTGGAAGTGATTTACCCGGTGGTCGAAGAGGCGATGCGCGTGGCCCACCTGGGCTTCGGCGATCTCGACTGCGTGGCCGTGACGCGCGGGCCGGGGCTGGTCGGCTCACTGCTGGTCGGCGTCAACATGGCTAAAGGGTTGGCCGTGGCCCGCAACCTGCCGCTGCTGGGCATCAACCACATTGAGGGCCACATCTACTCGCTATGGCTGACCGAGGACGCGCCGCACATCCGCTTTCCGGTGCTGACGCTGGTCGTCAGCGGCGGCCACACTGAGCTTTATCTGATGACCGACCACGGCCAGTATCGGCTGCTAGGGGCGACGCTCGACGATGCCGCGGGCGAGGCGTTCGACAAGGTCGGCCGTCTGCTGGGGCTGCCCTTCCCCGGCGGCCCAGCCATCGATGCGGCCTCCGACAATGGCAACCCGGCCGCTTTCCGCTTCCCGCGGGCGGTCATGGATCAGGGGTACGACTTCAGCTTCAGCGGCCTGAAGACGGCGCTGGTGCGTCAGGTGAGCCAGTATCACTCGCCCTCGCTGATGCCGACGGCCGATCTGGCGGCCAGCTTCCAGTCGGCCGTGGTCGACGCACTGGTCAGCAAGACGGCAGCGGCGGCCGAGGCGACGGGGGCAACGGCCGTCCACATCGCCGGCGGCGTGTCGGCCAACCGTGCGCTACGGGCGGCGATGCGGGCGCGGCTGGAACTGCCGGTGCGTGTGCCGCCGCTGGCCCTATGCACCGACAACGCGGCCATGATTGGCGCGGCGGCCCACTTCCACTTCATCCGCGACCGGCGCGACGCGCTCGATCTTGACGTTGTGCCGAGTCTGCAACTGGTATGAGATATGATCCGCAGATTGGGGAGATTGGAAAGAGGCTCACGCAAAGGCGCCAAGATGCGAAGTCTCAAAGGAAGATAAGGAAGCTTCTTTATCTTTGCGCCTTCGTCCCTTCGCGCCTTGGCGTCAGCTTCTTAAATCTGTCCGATCGGCGGATCACACATCTGCAATAGGTGATATGGCATGGGCAGCGAGACGACGCTTCTTCCCCATCTAGACCCCACCGGCCTGGCGTTGAACGCCGATGCGCGCTTTCGTCACGTCTTCTCCGAGGGCTTCGACCCGATTCTGTTGACCGACCACACCGGCAAGGTTCTCGACGGCAACCGCCAGGCGCTGAGCTTCTTTGGCATCGACCGCAAGGCGCTGCTGGAGGCCTGTCTCTTATACACATCTGACGCTGCCGACGAGCGATCTAGTGTAGATCTCGGTGGTCGCCGTATCATTAAAAAAACAACAAACAGAAAAAAAAAAAAAAAACAAAGTGATATAATCATCAAGACTACACACATCGACAATACTTCTCAGCTAGTGCGCAATCGCTGCACAACAGGTACAGGCTATAACTTTACATGAAATTTCATATAACATACCTCAGTGATAATATTATGACGTCATTCGGTGAGAAACGCA
>CALLZA010000375.1 GCA_937858165.1 uncultured Ardenticatenia bacterium | reverse complement strand
GGCTCGTGAGCCGCATTGATCGCAGCAGCCTGATCGCACGACCGGCTGCCGTCGTGTTTGATCTCATCAACGAAGTGGCGGCGTATCCCGGTGCATTCAACTGGTGTCGCGGCGCCAGCGTGCTCGAGCGCGATGGCGAGTCGATGCTGGCCAAGCTCGATCTCAGTTTCGCCGGATTTCAGTCATCGTTTGCGACACGCAACCGCTTCATCCGGCCCGAACGCATCGATCTCGAATTGGTCGAAGGGCCGTTCGCGGCCTTGCGCGGTGCCTGGACGTTTACCGCCCTTGGCGACTGTGGTTGTCGCGTGAACCTGCACCTTGATTTCGAAATGGCCGGGCGCTTTGTTGGATCGGCGCTCGCGATGGGTTTCCAGGGGTTGGCGGATCGCATGGTCGATGACTTCGCCCGCGTCGCGCGCGCGCTCGTCCGGGGGGGGACAGGGGGCGCGCGGGCCCGCGCCTCGAGCACGCCGACGTCGGAGTGGCGCACGAAGACGCCGGGCACGCCGCCGGCAAGCACGACCGCCCGGATCGCGGGGTCGGCTTCGATCGCGTCGAGCGCCGCCTCCAGTGCCGCCTCCGACGCATCGTCGAAGCAGCCGTCGGGCGCATTGCCGAAGCGCAAGAGCCCGACGCCGGGCAGCGGCGTGGACGTGCTGATGGGCGTCGGCGGCGCGGCCCAGGGGGGGTTGGCGGCCTGTGCCGTGCGCGCGCTGCGCGGGGCAATGCTGGCCCGCGTTGCGCCACAGACGGCCGAAGAGCGCGCCGCCGTAGATCAGGCCGGCGGTCTGGCACGCCGGGTGCTGACCGTTGATGACCTCGTCGCCAGCGACGACGTGCTTTTTGCTGCCACCGGTATCACCGACACGTCACTCCTGCCCGGCATTGCCTATCGCGGCAGCCACGCCGAGACGCACTCCTTGCTCATCCGGGCCAAGACGCGGACGCGGCGGTTTATCCAGGCGGAACATAGCCTGGAAGAGTAATTAGGAACGAGAAATCAAGGGGAGGCGTTGCGAGACACGCTTCGATTCGTAGTTCCTAATTCCTAATTCCTAGTTCATACGCCGCCCTCGTTTCGCGATGGAACAACCACGCCAGGCCGAGAATGGGCTGGATGAGTGGGAAGTAGCCATAATCCGCGCCGAAATTGGCCCAGACGGTGCGGCCGATGGTGTCAGGTATTACGTAGCTGAGCGTGCCGACCAGCAGCACCATGACCAGTTCGAACACCAACATGCTGACCGACAGCCGCCACGCCCAGCGCCGGCGGACGACGAAGCCGACTGTCGCCAGCAGGTAGCATACCGCTGCCACGCCGCTGAGCAAAGGCGGCAGCAAGTGGGTCACATCGTCCTTGAGGAACAACTGGTACAGCGCCCGTGCCCCCGTCGAGAGGGCCAGCACTGGGTACGAGATGGCCAGAATGACGCCCGCGGCGCGAATGAAGCCCGACAGCGCGTTTCCCGAGACGTCGGATTGTTGTGTCGTCATGGGCCGGATTTTATCACAATCGGTGAACACTTCCTGAAGCGCGCAAGGGGGATTGAGAGGGCGGTGCTACAATCTAGCCAGGTTCGTAGTCCAGCGCTTCAGCGCGCTCTGCAGGTTTGTCGTTAAGCGCTTCCGCGTACCCTTCGCAGCCGGAAGAGCACACTGAAACGCTGGACTACGAACGAGAGTAGGTGGTATTAATGGACGATGACGAACGCTTCCCCGACCCGTTTGACGCCGGTGACGACGCTTCATTAGATGCTCCGCGGCGGCGCGGCTGCCTGTTTGTGGCCATGACGCTGCTGGTCGTTGTCGCGCTCCTTGGCTCTTCGCTGGCGGCGTGGTTTGTCGTCGTCCAGCGCGAGAGAGTAACGACTGAGCCTGACCGCTTGCCGACCATGGCCCCGGCCACGCTCGTCGCCGCACTGCCTACGGCCCTGCCCGCCGCCAGTGAGCCGACAGCCGTGCCCGCCGGCCCGGCCGTCAACCGTATCGTCATCGTCAACGACGAGGGCCAGGTAGAAACCCTCGCGCCGGACGGCCAGGATCGCCGCGTGTTGACGCGCCAAGGCAACACCGTCTTCTTCCAGTTCCCCGCCTGGTCGCCCGACGGCCGCCGCCTGGCTGTCATCGGCAGCCGCCGCACCGGCGGCGGCATCTACGTCCTACCCGACGAGATGGGCGCGGACAATCGGTCGGAGGGCCAGGTCTACTTCAGCGCCGACGAGACGCCCATCTATCTTTACTGGTCACCCGACGGGGCCAATCTGGCTTTTCTGGCCAACCAGGCGCGCAATCAGATGGGCCTGAAGATCATCGACGGCGAGGGCGCGCGCGACAGCCGGTTGCTGGCGACCGGCGCCCCGTTCTACTGGGACTGGAGCGCCGACAGCCGGCAGCTGCTCGTCCACATCGGCGAGACGAGCGGTGTCGGGCAACTGGCGCTCATCGACGTGGACGGCCGCACGCGGGCCGACAATCTGGCCACGCCCGGCGTTTTCCAGGCTCCCGGCATCGCACCCGGTGGGCGTTACTGGGCCTTTGCCGAGGACAGCGATGGCCTCAGCGCCCTCGTTGTCGTCGATACCCAGACCGGCGAACGTCGCGCCTTCGACCAATCCGGCTCGCTGGCCCTCGGCTGGAGTCCCACCGGCGACCAACTCGCCTTCACCAACGGCGCGCCCGACAGCCCCCACTTCTGGGGGCCACTGCGGCTGCTTGACGTCGGCAGCGGCCAGACGCGCGTGCTGACGCGGCAATCGGTGTTGGCCTTCTTCTGGTCGCCCGACGGCCGCTCTATCGCTTTCATCACCGTCAACGGTGATCCACAGGACGACGGAGTGAATGCTCTGGCCAAAACGCACCAACTGACCCGCCTGGCCCGCCCGGCGCAGCAGTTGGGGCAGGGCTTCCTGACGCTCTCGGTGATCGACGTGGCCACGGGTGGGGGGATACGTTTGCTGGACTTCCAACCGACGAACGTCTTCCTGACGCAGTTCTTGCCGTTCTTCGATCAGTACGCGCTGAGCCATCGCCTCTGGTCGCCCGACAGTCGCGCGTTGGTCTTGCCGGTTGTCGAGGAGACAGGCGCATGGGTGCTGGTGGTGCCCACCGGCGGGGGACGGCCGTTCCATCTGGCCGAGGGGGACGTTGGTTTCTGGAGCCGTCAGTAGTCTAGCTCGTCACCTGCGCCTCGAACGCGCCGTCGCCGAGTTGGATAGTGATGGGTGTGCCCGGTCGCGCCTGGGCCACGCTGCGAATGAGGCGCCCTTCGGCGTCACGGACGATAGCAAAGCCGCGCGCCAGCGTTGCCAGAGGGCTGACAGCCGACAGCTCGGCCGCGGCTACAGCCAGCCGCCCGCGCCGCCGGTCAAGGCCGCGGTTTAGCCCCGCCACCAGGCGTGCGGCCAGGGCGTCCACCTGTTGCCGATCGCTGTCCAGCATGCGCCGCGGGCTGAGCAACAGTAGCAGTTGGGCGCGCGCCCGCACCGCCGCGCGCCGCGCCGCCAGCCTGTCGCCCAGCGCCGCCGCCAACTGCGCCCCCAGGTCGGCCAGGGCCGGGCGCAGACCAGAAAGGTCGGGCACGGCCAGCTCGGCCGCCGCGGAGGGCGTCGGCGCGCGCAGGTCGGCCACGAAGTCGGCGATGGTAAAGTCCGTCTCGTGGCCTACGCCGCTGATGATTGGATGGCGGGCCAGATAGATGGCGCGCGCGACCCGCTCGTCGTTGAATGCCCACAAGTCTTCGATGGCCCCGCCGCCGCGAGCGATGAGGATGAGGTCGATGTCGTCGCGGCCGTCCAGCCAGCGCAGGGCGCGGACGATCTGCAACGGCGCGCTCTCGCCCTGCACCAGTGTTGGCGCGATCAGCACCGACACCAACGGGTTGCGGCGCTGCAAGACGTTGAGGATGTCGCGCAGGGCGGCGGCGTCGGCCGAAGTGACGATGCCGATCTTGCGTGGAAAGGCTGGAATAGACTGCTTGTTCTCGGCGTCGAACAGCCCTTCGGCGGCCAGCTTGTCCTTCAGCCGCTCGAAGGCTATGGCCAGGTCGCCGCGCCCGGCCGGCTGTAACTGATCGACGTAGAACTGGTAGACGCCGCCGACCTCGTAGACGGAGAGGCGGCCGTGGGCCACCACCGCATCCCCCTCCGCCGGGCGAAAGCGCAGCCGCTCGGCCTGCGCTCGCCACATCACGCATTTCAGTTGCGCTGTGGCGTCCTTGAGGGTGAAGTAGAGATGGCCCGAAGCAGCACGGGTGAAGTTGGAGATTTCGCCGCTGACGTCGATGTCGCGCAGTCGATAGTCCAACTCGAACATCTGTCGGACGTAGCTGGTCAACTGGCCGACAGTCCAGGTGGTTGGCTCAAGGTCGGGTTGGGTCGGGAAGGGGAACATGGGGTAGTGATCAGTAGTCAGCGGGTCAGCGGGTCAGTTAGTGGTTGCCATCCGTCATCCGACTCTGAACTCGTATCTGGCATTTCGCATCTCGTATCTGTTTACTGATTCAGTTACAATTGCGTCACACTACAAAACAAGGAAGGTGTTATCTGGAAGGTCTGGAATTGACCTGTCTCTTATACACATCTGACGCTGCCGACGAGCGATCTAGTGTAGATCTCGGTGGTCGCCGTATCATTAAAAAAAAAAAAATAATATACAAAAAAATAGAAAAAATCAACAATCACGAGTACATATTACACGATCAATAAGTATTATACAGAGTAAGAAACAAACACAGAATAAGGAGTGAGAAGAGCAACGACAATA
>CALLZA010000374.1 GCA_937858165.1 uncultured Ardenticatenia bacterium | reverse complement strand
CTCGTCTGTTCCTCTCTCTATGTCTTTCCTCTACTCTTTTTTTTTCTGCTCTTCTTCCCTTCGTCTGTCTTGTGAGTTTTGTCACGCTTTGGTGCCGTGATATGTGCGTTGTCATTGTTTCATGTTTGACGTGTGTCACCTATCATTTTTTTATTTTTTTTTTTAATGATACGGCGACCACCGAGATCTACACTAGATCGCTCGTCGGCAGCGTCAGATGTGTATAAGAGACAGGTCAGGCGCGGGATGTTGAGGCGAATGACCTGGCCATCGTTGTTGGGCATGATGCCCAGTTCCGACTTCATGATCGCCTTCTCAATGGCCGAGAGGGCGCTGCGGTCGTAGGGGCGAATAGCCAACTGCTGCGGCTCGGGCACGGAGATCGTCGCCATCTGGTTTAACTGCATCTCCACGCCGTACTGCTCAACGCGCAAATGCTCCACAAGCTTGGTCGAGGCGCGCCCGGTGCGAAACGCCCCCAGGTCGGATTCGAGCGACGCGATTGCGCCCTTCATACGACTATTGGCCTCGCGCATCACATCAGCAATCATGGGACCCTCCGTAGCGGTGTCACTTTCACTAGGCCGAGATGGTCGTACCGACCCTCTCGCCCAGCACCAGCCGCTTGACGCTATCCTTTTGCCAGAAGTTGAGCACGACGATGGGCATGTTGTTCTCCATGCACAGCGACACGGCCGTCGTGTCGAGCACGCGCAGCCGCAGGCTCAGGAACTCCAGATAGCTAATGCGGTCGAACGGCGTGGCGTTCGGGTTCTTCATGGGATCGTCGTCATAGATGGCGCCGACTTTGGTGGCCTTGATCAGAACGTCGGCGTTTAGCTCCATCGCCCGCAGCGCGCCGGCCGAGTCGGTGGTGAAGTACGGGTTGCCCGTGCCGCCGGCCAGGATGACAACGCGCCCTTTCTCCATATGGCGGATGGCCCGCAGGCGGATGTACGGCTCGGCGATGGCCCGAATCTCAAACGCGGTCTGCACGCGAGTGACGACGCCGGATCGCTCCAGCACGTCCTTCAGCGCCAGGGCGTTCATAACCGTCGCCACCATACCGATGTGGTCGGCCGTCGACCGCTCCATCCCGTACTGCGTACCGACCGAACCCCGCCACAAGTTGCCGCCGCCGATCACCAACGCCACCTGGACGCCCAGGTCGTGAACGTCTTTCACAACCTGGGCGACCTCGGCGGCGCGCTGCGGCTCGATTCCAAACTCTCCCTGGCCGGCCAGCGCTTCGCCGCCCATCTTCAGGAGAATGCGCTTATAGCGAACGTCTGACATCGGCTTGCGCTCCTCGTCTGCTTAACTGGTTGCCCGATGGGCGAAGCCGGCGGCTCCCCCGACCCAACCCTTCGGTCTGGCTCAGTCCTCCAGCGATTCGCCCAGCTGGTAGCGGACGAAGCGGCGAACCATGATGTTCTCGCCTGTGGTGCGGATGGCGTCGGTCAACATATCCTTGATCTTGACCTTCTCGTCCTTGACGAACGGCTGCTCCAGCAGGCAGATCTCTTCGTAGTACTTGCTGATGCGACCGGCAACCATCTTCTCGGCGATGGCCTCAGGCTTGCCCTCGGCAATGGCCTGGGCCTTCAGCACGGCCGTCTCGCGCTCGATCTCGGCCGCGGGCACGTCCTCCGCCCGCAAATAGCGCGGCGCGGCGGCGGCAATGTGCAACGCCAGGTTGTGGGCCAGTTCGCGGAACCCGTCGGTACGGCCGACAAAGTCGGTCTCACAGTTCAACTCCAGCATCACGCCGACGCGATTGCCGGGATGGGCATAGAGCTCGACCAGGCCCTCTTTGGCCGCGCGGTCGGCGCGCTTGAAGGCCCGCGCTGCGCCCTTTTCGCGCAGAATATCGACGGCCTTGTCGAAGTTGCCGTCGGTCTGTTCCAGCGCCTTCTTGGCATCCAGGACACCCGCCCCGGTCACCCCGCGCAATTCCTTCACCATTTCAGTTGTAATGGCCATCTATCCAACTCTCCGTACTTCTACTCGCCGACCGCCTCAACGGTGTCGACGGCTGTCTCTTCTTCGGTCGCGCCGGGGAAGATATCGGACACGTCGATGTCGACTTCTTCCTTGACGTCTTCTTCAACGTTGGCCGTCGCCTCAGCAGCAACGGGCGCGCCCTCGCGCATCTTCTTCAGCGTCGAAGCGCCCAGCAACATCTCGTCCTCGGCATCTTCCATGCCGTCGAAGCCCTCGGTATAGCGATAGCGCTCGAAGTCGGTGACTTCTTCCTGCATCGTCTCCTTGCGCATGGCGATGCCTTCCAGCGCCGCGTCGGCCATCTTGCCGACAATGAGCTTGATGGCGCGGATGGCGTCGTCGTTGGACGGGATGACGTAGTCGATCGGGTCGGGGTCGCTATTGGTGTCAACAACACCGACAATGGGAATTTTCAGGCTATTGGCCTCGCGTATGGCCGTCACCTCGTGGCTGACGTCGATGACGAACAGCAGCGCCGGCAGATCGCGCAATTCGCGGATGCCGCCCAGGCGCAAATTCAGCTTCTCGATCTCGCGCTCGATGCGCAGTCGCTCCGTCTTCTTCAACAGGTCAAACTCGCCGGCGTCGCGGCGCGTTTCCAGCTCGCGCAGGTAGTTGATACGCTGCCGGATGGTGCGCCAGTTGGTCAGCGTGCCGCCGAGCCAGCGGTCATTAATGTAGGGCTGGGCGGCGCGGGCCGCCTCGCGGGCGATGGTGTCCTGGGCCTGGCGCTTCGTGCCGACAAACAGCACGTCGCCGCCGGCGGCCACCGCATCGCGGATGGCGTTATACGCCTCCTCGATGAGCACGATCGTCTGCTGCAAGTCGAGGATGTGAATCCCGTTGCGCTCGGTAAAGATATAGGGCTTCATCTTCGGGTTCCAGCGGCGCGTCCGGTGACCGAAGTGCACACCTGTTTCCAGGAGTGCTTTCATTGAAACAATGGCCATGAGGTTATTCTCCTTTTGATTTGTTTTGTCGTCCACGCCCTTCAACCCGCAGTGGAACTTGCATGGCCAAGGGGCCACGCCGCGCCAACCCGAGGCGGCCTCACGTGCAAGAGGCCTGGGAAGGTGGTGCGTCGCCCTGCAAGCACAACCACTTCAGTCCAGGCGTGTGTGAACTGTTAATTTTGCCTGCTAACCGGGAAAGGGAAGCGATGGCAGAAAATCGAGTTGATTATAGTCAAGATGGTGGAATTGGCAAGGGGAAACAGGGGCTAGGGACGGACTAGCGGCTAGGGATTAGGAACGAGGGATTAGGGAAGCAAACCTCTTCCCTAATCCCTTCCTTTCATTTCCAGCGCGTCAGAATGGTCTCCCGCTGGAAGAGGCGCACCGCCAGATAGATCAGAACCACATCGGCCAGCAGCACCACCAACGCCAACCACAGCATCATCTGCCGGTCAATGAGAATCAGCCCCACTGCCTGGCCGATGACCAGCAGGATGAGCGGCAGGATGACCACCGACGACAGTTGCTCGGCCACGCGCGGGTCGCTGACGCGCGATGAGACGATGACCGCCACACACGCCGCCAGCAACGTCAGCAGCGGGGCGACGATCAGAATCGCCAGCAGCCAGTGGACGGCGAAAAATGCAGCGAACACCGCCGCCGGGGCCAGCAGGCGCGCACCGACCAGAAAGATGGCGAACGCCAGCCACGTCGCCACAATGGCCGGCACGACGGCAGCGACGATCTTAGCCGTCAGCAGTTCAGTCGTCGTGATGGGCGTCGCCAGCAACGGTTCCAGGCTGCGCGTCGTCTTCTCGCCGACAATGCTATAGGCAGCGATCGTCACGGGAATGGCTACGGGCAGAATCATAAACATCAGCACGAACAGGTTCAGCGTGTAGACGAGCGTGCAATCCGCCATCGACAACCCGACGCACATCTCGCCGGCCAACGCCGCTATCTCCGGGTCGTTTAGCTCCGCAGCCAGCGCCGCATCCGCGCCCGCCTGCCGAAAGGCGAACAGCATCACCAACGGGATGACGGCCAGAATGAGCGGCAGGAACAGCACCGAGAACAGCACCAGCTTGTTCTTGAAGACCTCCGACCACTCCTTGCCGACGATGGTTGTGATCTTGTCCATAGTTTTTTCTCCGCAAGAAGAGTCCACAGATTACACAAATTTCACCGATTGCCTCTTAATAATCTGTGTAATCTGCGGACTCTTTCCTCTTAACCATCTGCGCTGTCCTTCATGAGCTGCAGATACACGTCTTCCAGCGAGTAGCGCAACTCGCCGACGAACTGGATATCCGCCCCGGCGGCGACGAGGGCGCGCACCAGGTCGGGGTTGTGCGCCTCCGGGTCGTCGAGGGTTAGCACTAACTTACCCGCCTCGGCCGTGGCCTCTGTGATGAACGGCAGACCGCCGGCGACAGGCAGAAATGCTTCGGCCGCGCCACGCAGATGAAACACAACCTGCCGCCCATAGACCTGCCGCCGCAACTTGCCGGGCGTGTCCACCACGCGCAAGTGGGTCTTAAAGACGGCCACCCGGTCGCACAGCCGGTCGGCCTCGTCCAGGTTGTGGGTGCAGAGGAAGATCGTGCGCCCCTGCCCCTTTAGCTCGGTGATGAAGTCGTGGACCAGGCGCGACGCCTCCGGGTCGAGGGCCGCCGTTGGCTCGTCTAGGAACAGCACCCGCGGTTCGTGGAGGAGCGCGCGGGCGATGGGCAGCGCCTGGCGCACGCCCCGGCTGCAATCCCCCACCGGAGCATCGCGCTACGCGCCGACCACAACACGCCGAACTACACCG
>CALLZA010000373.1 GCA_937858165.1 uncultured Ardenticatenia bacterium | reverse complement strand
CTGTGTGTTTGTTATTTGTCTTACTTAATTACGCTACCTGTTTGTTATCAGATCCTCGTGGTGAACTGTGTGCTCTATTGTGTGCCGGACACCGCTCGGTTGTGAGTTTTTTTTTTTTTTAATGATACGGCGACCACCGAGATCTACACTAGATCGCTCGTCGGCAGCGTCAGATGTGTATAAGAGACAGGAGCCACGAGGGCAGCGGTGAGGGTCACAAGGATTCGCATAGGCAATCGTGTGTGGGCGATCGGAGTATTCGTTGGTGCGTTGCCGTTCATCGGTTAGAATCTCCACGGATAGTGTACTTGTCCCCTCGATCATGAGCAACGCCACCGGCGCGCCCGGCAAGCGGGGCGGCCCACAGGAGCAACAGATGAAAATCGGAATCGTTGGCTGCGGCTTTGTCGGTTCGACGGCCGCCTATGCGATGGTGATGAACGGCGTCGGCCGCGAGATAGTTCTGGTCGACCTCAATCGCCAGCGGGCCGACGCCGAAGCGGCCGACATTCTCCACGCCGTGCCCTTCGCCCACAATCTCAACATCCACTCTGGCGACTACACCGACCTGCGCGGGGCGCGGGTGGTGGTGATGGCCGCCGGGGTCAACCAGAAGCCGGGCGAGACGCGCATCGAACTGCTGGAGCGCAACAAGGCGGTCTTCCAGTCGGTGATCCCCCAGATCTATGAAAACGCGCCGGAGGCCGTTGTCATCGTCGCCACCAACCCGGTGGACGTGATGACCCACGTCACGGCCACGATTGCCCACGACTATGGCATCCCGTCGTCGCGGGTCATCGGCTCCGGCACGACGCTGGACACAGCCCGCTTCCGCTCGCTGCTCAGCCAGTTCCTGGGCGTCGACTCGACCCACGTCCACTCCTACGTCATTGGCGAGCACGGCGATTCGGAGGTGCTGGTCTGGTCGCTGACCAACGTCGGCAATATGCCGCTGACCGACTTCCTGACGCTGCGGGGGGTGACGCTCGACGACGCCACCGTCGCCGGCATCGACGCCGGCGTGCGGCGCGCCGCCTATCACATCATCGAGGGCAAGGGGGCGACGTACTACGGTATCGGCAGCGCCCTGGCCCGCATCACGCGCAACATCCTGTCCGACCGGCGGTCGATCATGACCATCTGCACGCCGACGCCCGACATCGCCGGGGTGAAGGATGTTACCGTGTCGCTGCCGCGCCTGGTGGGCGGCGACGGCGTGCTGGAGACGTACCACCTGCCGTTGAACGCGGCCGAGGGCGTGGCCCTCAACCGTAGCGCGGCGCTTATCCGCGGGCTGATCGATCAGCTCGATCACGACTAGGCGTGATGGAAGAGGAACACAGAGTGACCCTGAATTCACTCTGTGCTCCTCTTCCTCTGATGTGAGGCGACAGTGGCCGACGAGGGCTTGACCTTTCACCCGTCCCCCTATGACCCACCTCTGGGCTACGCCGGCTTCGACGTGGAGCTAGGTGACGATCCGTCGGCGCGCTACTTCGACGCCCGCCGCGTGTCGTTGCCGATCGAGGTCGACGGCGTGCTGAAGCGGCAGGCAGTCGAGCACCCGTGGAACCAGCCGCCGGCGTTGCGCTTCGCCGCCGGGCGCATCCGGCTGGATGCCCACGACGGCGACCACATGGAACTGTTCGGCTTCGGGGGCACAGCGACGATCACGACGACGGGCCGGGCCACGCGCTGCCGCGTGGCAGCAGCGCGCCGCTGCTACCGCTGACCGACGACCCCAACGACCCGCTGGCCCTGCTGGAGGGCGAGTTGGAGGTGATGATCGCCCAGAATCGCGCCCGCTGGGGGGCAGACGAGTTCACCCATCTTGACCGGCTGGGCCACGTCGAGCCGCTGATCCTCTTCGCCGCGTCCTTCACCGCCCTGGAGCGCCGCTTGCAGACGCTGGCCGCCGTGGAAGACGACGTCCGCCAGGCGCTGCGGCTGGCCCGCGGCGTGCGCGAGATCGTGCAGCGCGCCGGCGATTGGCCCGACAACGCGCCCGATTGGGAAGAGCTTCTTTAGGGTCGGCGCCGCGACCGGGCGACCGCCGCCGACCAACGATGATAGGGAGTGTATTAACGAATGGCCGATAAAAAAGAGTTGTCTCTGCTGGCACACGCCGGCGATGTCGAAAAGCGGTTTCTGGCTGGCCCGCGCGACCGGGCCAAAGACCTGGAGAGCGCCATCCGCTACTTCCTGGAGTTCATCCGCGGCTTCGAGACGTTGGGGGCCATCGATCGGCCGTGCGTCACCGTCTTTGGCTCGGCGCGGCTGGGCGAAGGGACGCCCTACTACGACATGGCCCGGGCGCTCGGCCGCCGCCTGGCCGAGGAGGGGCTGGCGGTCATGACCGGCGGGGGGCCGGGCATCATGGAAGCGGCCAACCGCGGCGCCAAGGAAGGCGGCGGGCTGAGCATCGGCTGCAACATCCAACTCCCCTTCGAGCAGCAGCCCAACCCCTACCTCGATATCTTCATCGAGTTCGATCACTTCTTCATCCGCAAGGTGATGCTGGTCAAGTACTCCTCGGCCTTCGTTGTGTTGCCCGGCGGCTATGGCACGCTCGATGAGGCGTTCGAGACGGTAACGCTGATGCAGACGGACAAGATCGAGGACTTCCCGCTCATCTCCATGGGCGTCGAGTTCTGGCGGCCGATGGCGGCTTTCATGCGCGACACGCTGGTGACGCGCGGGACTATCGGCAAGCAGGACGTCCACCTCTGGTCGCCGACCGATTCGGTCGAGGAGGCGGTGGCGACGATTCTGGCGGCCATCGAGCGGCAGCGCGCCTCGGCCGAGCGGCGGCTGCCTGACGAGCCGCGCCAAGCGTAGCCGGCCCATTGCGAACGCCGTTGCTTTATTGTATTATGTCATCTAGTGGTGAGGAACTGAGGGACAACCAACGTTCCCGACAGAGAGACAGGCTGCGACACAGCGGACAGGTGTCCGGGGTGTCTGGGCGTGTCTTTTTGGCCTGAGACTGTCTGAGCATCTAACGAGGAGTGAAGAGAGATGAAACGTCTAGTTCTATTGCTGAGCCTGGTGCTGCTGCTGGCCCTGGCGGCCTGTGGTCTTCAACCGGAGACCCAGGAAGTGCTGCCGGGCGAGGGCACGGCCGCCGCCGGCGAAACCCCCGGTGAAACGACAGGTGAGGCCACGCCGCTGCCGGCCACGCCGGACGTCGGCGACGTCATTGGCGGCACCATCATCCCCACGCTGACCGGCACGACCTGGGAGTGGGTCGATACAACGACGCCGGTCGAGACTATCGTCGCCGTCGACCCGACCCGCTACACGATTACTTTCAATGATGACGGCACGGCCAACATCATGGCCGACTGCAACAGCGTCACCGCCACCTACACCGCCGACCAGACGGGCGCGCTGACCATCATGCCCGGCGCGTCGACGATGATGGCCTGCCCGGAGGACACGCAAGACCAGCTCTTCCTGGGCGCGCTGGCCAGTGCGACCAACTTCTTCGCCATCGACACCGGCAACGATCTCTACATCGACCAGGCGGCCGACGCCGGGACGATGCGCTTCCGCGTCGGTGGTGGGATGGACGCTGAGACAGGATCGCAGCTGCCCACCAGCCTGACCGGCACGACGTGGGAGTGGGTGTCGGTCATCGACCCGATGGGCCAGACGGCCGCCGCCGACCCCACCCGCTACACCATTACCTTCAACGACGACAGCACGGCCAACATCGTCGCCGACTGCAACAGCGCCACGGCCATGTACGCGACCGACGGCAGCAGCCTGACGATCATGCCCGGCGCGACGACGCTGGTGGCCTGTGAGCCGGGGTCGCAAGACCAGTTGTTCCTCAGCAGCCTGAGCAGCGCCGCCAGCTACACGGTCGAGGACGGCGAGCTGTTCATCGCGCTGGACGCCGAAGCCGGGACGGTGATGTTCCGCGCCGCCGGCACCGGTGCCACGACCGAAGGGGGCGCGGCGGCTGCGCCCGTGCTGACCGGCACGACGTGGCAATGGACCGACTCCATGACGGCCAGCACGGCCACAGCCGTGAGCGACCCGACGCGCTACGCCATTACCTTTAATGAAGACGGCACGGCCAACATCACCGCCGACTGTAACGCGGTCACGGGAACCTATACGACCGACGCCACCGGCGCGCTGACCATCAACCTCGGGGCCTCCACGGCTGTTGGTTGCCCGGAGGATTCGCAGGACACTGAGTTCCTGGCCGCGCTGGCCGCGGCGGCGTCTTACTCGTTCGACGGGGAGGCGCTGATGATTGGCCAGGCGGGCGATGCCGGCACGCTGCGCTTCCAGGCCGCGGCGGCTGCGGGCGAAGAAGGCGCGGGCGAAGGCGACGAGGCCGAAATGAGCCTGACCGGGACTCTCTGGCAATGGGTGGAGACGGTGACGCCGGTAGAGACCATCACTGCCGCCGACCCGACGCGCTACACCATCGCCTTCCTGGAGGACGGCACGGCGGCCATCGGGGCCGACTGTAACCGAGTCGTGGCGACCTACACCGTAGCCGACTCGGCGCTGACCATCGTCCCCGGCCCATCGACGCTGGCGGCCTGCCCGGCCGATTCGCAGGCGACGGTGTTTGTGACCTGTCTCTTATACACATCTCCGAGCCCACGAGACCGTACTAGATCTCGTATGCCGTCTTCTGCTTGAAAAAAAAAATATTATGCTATCTAATCCTGCGAAGTACGCAAAACGTGTAACGACCTGCAGTTTTAGACACTCTCACCATAAAGTTAATCGCGTCTAATACTCGAGCTT
>CALLZA010000372.1 GCA_937858165.1 uncultured Ardenticatenia bacterium | reverse complement strand
TGTTTGCACTTTTGTTTTCTACTCATGCTCATTGTTACAATGTGTGTTGTCGTAGCTTTGGCCAGCATGTCCTTAATGTTTCTGTGTTTCCGCCTTGTGTTCCTCCGTCTCCAACTGGTCGTTTCTTTTGTATGTGATGCTCGTTTTCGTGTCGTTCTGTTTTTTATTTTTTTTTTTCAAGCAGAAGACGGCATACGAGATCTAGTACGGTCTCGTGGGCTCGGAGATGTGTATAAGAGACAGCCTTTACCCGGCGCGACCGCCCAGCCCAGCCCGATCTCGTAGGGCGACGACTTCTGGCTCTCGATGACGGCGTGGTGGCTGCTGACGTAGTCCACGGCGATCATCACCAGCCCCGCTTCGACGCGGGCCACGTCGAGGGCCAGGATGCCGGCGGGCAGAATGCCGTGGCCGCGGCCGCGGTCGATGAGGCAGTCCCACAATCGCTCGGCGTACTCCGGCCGCACCCACAACTCGTACCCCAGGTCGCCGGTGTAGCCGGTGCGCGTGACGGTGACTGGGAAGCCGTCAACCGTGCCTTCGGCCAGATGGAAGTACTTCAACTGGCCGAAGTCGATGCCGTCTACCACCTCTTCCAGGATGGCCCGGCTGCGTGGCCCTTGCAGCGCCAGCGCGGCCAGGTCGTCGGTGACGTTGGTGACCGTCGCGTTCAGCCCGTGGCCTACGTCCTGGAACCAGCGGCCGTTGGGGTCGGCTGAGGTGACGCGAAAGTGGTTGGCAGCCAGGCGCGAGACGGTGCCGTCGTCAATGACCTTGCCGTGGCTGTCACACCAGGGGGTGTAGTAGACCTGGCCGATCTTCTGCTTCGTCACATCACGGGTGATGACGCGGTCGACCAGGCGAGCGGCATCAGGGCCGGTTACTTCATACTTGAAGAGCGGCGAAACGTCGATCAGCCCGGCGCTGTTGCGGATGGCGTAGTACTCGCGCTCGTGCGACGGCTCATAGAGACCGGCCGACAGGTAGCCCGACCAGTTGCGCCACTCGTAGCTGTCGCAGACGGCCGAGGTGCGGGAGTGAAATGGTGTCGGTAGCGGCATGCGTCCTCCTCAGAGAATCCACAGATGACGCAGATTACACAGATTCTTCAGAAATAGAATCTGTGTAATCTGTGGAATCTGTGGATAGATTTCTTCGATACCCCAGTTGATGCGAGATGCGGGCGGCGGCGGCGCGGACGAGGCGGCCGACCGCGGGCACGCGCTCGTCGGTCAGCCGCGTGCGCGTGCCGCCCAGGCTGATGGCGGCGATAGGCCGGCCGGCCGCGTCGAGCAGCGGCGCGCCGACGGCCATGAAGCCCAGCTCAAGTTCTTCAGCGGCCACAGCGTAGCCGGCGCGCCGCACGTCTGCCAGGCAGGCGACCAGTGGCGCGAGGTCGGTAATCGTGTGCGTCGTCAGTGGGAGGAAGGGGCGCGACAGCACGCGGCCCAGCTCGTCCGGCGGCAGGTGGGCCAGGATCGCCTTGCCGGTCGAGGTGGCGTAGGCCGGCCAGCGGCTGCCGATGTGCTGGCTGCCGCTGGTGACGTGCGCGCCGGGTATCTCGTCGATGATCACCATCTCGCCGTCGGACAGGAGCTCCAGCGTGGCCGTCTCGCCCGTAGCCGCGGCCAGCGCCTCCAGCTCCGGCCGGGCCAGCTCGCGCGCCGGGTTGGCCCGCTGGGCGCGCGCGCCGAGGGTGATGAGGCCGGAACCGAGGCGGTAGGTGTCAGTGGCCGGGTTGC
>CALLZA010000371.1 GCA_937858165.1 uncultured Ardenticatenia bacterium | reverse complement strand
TTGTCTACTGTGCCAGTTTTGCTGTTTTTTTAGTTCTATGTATTGTTTATTTCATTACACTCATTGCGCTACGCTGCTGGTCTGAGTTTTTTTTTTAATGATACTGCGACCACCGAGATCTACACTAGATCGCTCGTCGGCAGCGTCAGATGTGTATAAGAGACAGGCCTGAAGTAGTCGAGTCGCCGGAAGATCCATGGCGATGTCGCCAACGCCTACCAGTGGCGTCCGCATCTGAGGATGCCGACGGTCACGCCTGTCAAACGGCCACCGGTAGCGACGCGCATGTGAGGATGCGCACTCCTTGAAGCGGATCGATGGCTGTCGCGGGCGGCCGCTAGAAAGCCCAGAGAAACGGCTGCCAAGAGTGACGAATTGGGCGAAGTACGCTATGCTTGACTGTAGGTAACATTGAACAGAGGACGATCGCACTACAGGATGGGCATGGCGATTGCCTCTGGGCCGTGGCGCGACGGCGCGCCGCATAACGGGAACCGTCCGGGCAGTAACGTTCGGGCGCGGCCACGGGAAGAGAGGCGTTGGCAAACCGGGAAGGGGCGGGCGGGCGGCTGTCGCGCCCGGAGGTGCTGGACCTGCTGGGTGAGGGCCGAGACCTGTCCGGCGCAAATCTGACGGGTATTTCGCTGGTCGGGCTAGACCTGTCCGGTGCGCCCTTGCGTGGCGTCGATTTGACCGATGCCGACCTGAGCCAGGTGAATCTGAGCGGGGCCGTGCTGCGTGAGGCCACGCTATCGCGGGCCTGTCTGTCGCAGGCCAACCTGGCCGATGCCGATTTGCGCCAGTGCCGCATGGAGCGGGCGGTCTTGCAGGAAGCCGATCTGCGCCGCGCCAAGATGTTGTGGATCGACATGCGTTTGGCCGACGCGCGGCTGGCTAACCTGACCGAGGCCGACATGCGCGGCGCGCGCCTCAGCAACGCCGATTTCCGCCGGGCTGTGCTCAGCGGGGCCGACCTGGGCGAGGCGCTGTTGTGGGATACGCACCTGGAGAAAGCGATCTTGCAGGAAGCGCGCCTGGTCGGGGCCGACATGAGCCGCGCCCATTGCGCCGGGGCCATCCTGTGGCACGCCGACCTGACCCGGGCCAACGTGATTGACGCGGACTTCAGCGACGTTGACTTGCGCCAGACGATCATCACCCGCGATCAGTTGGTCAAGGTCGGCTCGCTCCGCGGGGCGCAGTACGAAGGGGAACAGAGCTTGCGGCTGCGGCTGCTGCGCAGTCTGTCGCCGGGCAAGCACAAGCCCTGAAGCGAAAGAGATGAACGGGTTGCTCCAACCGTGGAGCAACCCCGTTTATCTTATAGAAGAATCATCCACAGATTACGCAGATTTCTAAGAGCTAAATCTGTGTCATCTGTGGATGCTTTCTCTATGAGTTGGTGGCTAGGGTGTGGTCTCGGCCGTGCCCGGCGGGACGATGACCGGCAAGTAGGCGGTGAACTGGGCGTTGATGCGCAACACCTCGCCCATGCCGTCGCCCAACGCGGCGCGGGTGGTCACGTAAAGATAGCCATCCTGGCCGATGGCCACGCCGCCGGGCATGAACAGGTCGTCGGCGATGACGGTCTGACTGCCGTCGTCTTCCAGCCGGATGAGCGCGCCGTGGGGGTCGCCGGAGAGCAGACTGTTGGAGGTGATCTCGACGACGTAGAGCGTGCCGTCTTCGGCAAAGGCGAGATCAACGATGTTGGTGAAGCCCTCAGCATAGACCTCCGGCTCCTCGCCCTCGACAACGCGGTAGATGTTGGCCCCATCGACCGGGAACGGGAAGCCGGTCAGCTGGCCGACGTAGTAAGCCCCGTCCGGCCCGACGTCAACACTGGTCGGCACGGCCTGCATGGGCATCATTTCGCCGCTGCCGGACGGGTACTCGACCATCCGGTTGGGGAAGACGGCCGCCGTGGTGATGGTGCCGTCGTCGGCCACGTGGAGCAGGGCGTTGGCCCCGGCGTCGGCCATCAGATAGCCGCCGTCAACGCGCTCGATGGCGTAGGGGTTGCTGTCAAGCTCGCCCCCGTCGGGGTTGGCGGTCGCCTCGTAGGCCGCCACGTCGATCTCGTTCGTCCACGTGCCGTTGGCGGCGACCTGTACCAATTGGCCGAGGTTGTTGCTGATGGCGCCGAAGAAGGCGTCCGTGCCCCGCAGGTCCGGATTGGCTCCCAGGCCGACGATGACCATCAGATTGCCTTCGCCATCCCAGGCGACGTCGTGCGGGCCGGTCGTGTCCGATCCATCGGCCAGAGCGTAGGAGACGAGATCGTCGGCCAGCCGTTCCTGCGTGTCGCCGTCGATGACGGTGATCGCGCCGGAAGTGCCGATGCAGCGCTGATTTTCGCCCTCGCCAATGCACTGGTCGCCGCCGCTGCCGGCCTCGGCGACGTAGAGCGTGCCCTCAGCGTTGAACGCCAAGTGGCGTGGGCTGCTAAGACCGTCAGCGACAACCTCGTAGTGGTCGGCGCGCGGCGCTTGTTGGGCGGCGGCCAGCGCGACAAGGCCCACAACGACAAACAGACTCAGCCAGAGGGCAACGCGTACTTGCTTTTGTTTCATATATCCTCCGATGGTGGGAAGTGATCGCCCGTGGGACATGTTTCACAGGCGTGTCCGCAGCCATCCCTTGGCGGGGAGTGGGGAAGTTATCCATAGGAACCGGCGACAGACAACTTGCAGTCTAATAGCTCAATGGTTGCATTGTCAACATTGTGCTTTTCGGCACAAGGGGGCCGAGTTGCCTGGCGTGGCGCGGGGCGTACAATGGCTGGTCTGAAGGTGTTGGAGAAAGACAATGGCGAACGACGCAGTACAGTTAACCGAGCGCGACGCGGCCATGCTGGCCGGGGAGATGGGCGCGGCGACGCAGATGGCGATGCGCATCCTGGTGACGATGGCCGGCGTCTATGGCGCGCCGCGACTGCTGGACATCGAGTCGGCCCACATCGACGGCTGCCTCTATCACGGCTACTCCGGGCTGGAGTTTGCCGAGCGCCTGGTCAGCGGTGGGGCGCGCGTGGCCGTGCCGACGACGCTCAACGTCGGGGCGATGGACTTGCTGCACCCGGAGGTGTTCCGCGGCACGGCGCAGGTCGGCCAGTGGGCGACGCGCATGATGCAGGCCTACGAGGCGATGGGCTGCCGGCCGACGTTTACCTGCGCCCCGTACCAGGCGCTGCACCGGCCGCCCCTGGGGGCGCAGATCGCCTGGGCGGAGAGCAATGCCATCGTCTTCGCCAACTCCGTGCTGGGGGCGCGCACCAACCGCTACGGCGACTTCATCGACATCTGCTGTGCCATCACCGGCCGCGCGCCGGACGTAGGGCTGCACCGGGCCGAGAACCGGCGCGGCCAACTGCTCTTCCGCCTGTGCGACATTCCGGCGCGCCTGCTGGGCGAGGACGTGCTGTTTCCCGTGCTCGGCTACTGGCTGGGGATGCGGACAGGGACGAAGATTCCGGTCATCACCGGGCTGTTGCCGGACACGACAGAAGACCAGCTCAAGGCTCTGGGCGCGGCGGCGGCCTCTTCCGGCGGGGTGGCGCTGTTCCACGCCGTGGGGGTGACGCCGGAAGCGCCGACCCTCGACGGCGTCTTTGGAGGGCAGCCGCCGGAACGGGTGGTTGACGTGACGCTCGACGACCTGCGGTCGGCGCTGGGCGTTCTGTCCACCGCGCCCGATGGGCCGATCGACGTGGTGGCGCTGGGCAGCCCCCACTTCTCGCTCGACGAGTTCGCCCGGCTGCTGCCGCTGGTGGAGGCGCACCCGCCGCGTCCGGAGGTGGAGTTCATCGTCTGCACCCACCGACTGGCGCTGGCGGCGCTGCAACAGCGGGGCTGGCTGGCGCGGCTGCGGGCCATGGGCGTGCAGGTCATCGTCGATACCTGCGTCGTCGTCACGCCCATCGTCCGCGCGCGCGGTGGCGTACTGATGACCAACTCCGGCAAGTTCGCCCACTACTCGCCGGGCAACATCGGCTTGCAGGTGGTCTATGGCAGTCTGGAGGAGTGCGTGCGGTCGGGGGCGGCGGGCGTGGGTTGGCGCGATGCTGGATTGTGGGCAGGGGAGCAGGGGGGCAGGGGGGCAGAGGAGCGTGATCAGTATTCAGTAGGTCAGTCAGTCAGTGGCCAGTGGCCATTGGCCAGTCATCAATTGCCAGAGCAGCAGCCATCACCGCGTGCCCCACTGAACACTGACCTACTGCCCACTGCGCTCGTGCTCGACGCTCCCCTCAGCCTCTGGGGCGGGCTGGAGCCGACGACGGGCGACATCATCGACCAGCGCCACCCGCAGTGCGGCGCGAACGTCAGCGGGCGGGTGCTGGTAATGCCGGTGGGCAAAGGCAGCAGCAGCGCCAGCAGCATCCTGCTGGAAGCGGCGCGGTTGGGCACGGCCCCGGCGGCTATCGTGCTGGCCGAGATGGACGGGATATTGGCCCTGGGCGCGGCCGTGGCGCGGGAGATGTATGGGGTGGAGGTGCCGGTGGTGGTGGCTGGCGGCGAACAGTACAAACAGCTTAAGGACGGTGATGTGGTCACGATTACGGCCGACGGCTCTCAGTGATCAGGTAATTGTCGTATCAGCCAGGTTACTCGTTGCCTAGCCATAGCTCAAGGTCGAAGTCGTCGCTCAATGGGTTAACAAAGCGGACGCCTTCCAGGGAGGCACCCGATCTGAAGTCTTCACTCAGTATAACCGCTATCTGATTAAGTTTGGCTGTGGCCCAGATAAGTGCGTCCCAAAAGCTCAACTGATGATCGATAACGCCGCGAACAGCCTCCAGGACGATTGTCGGCGTCACGTTGACGACCTCCCAACTGCGTTGGTAATTTTCAAGGCGTCGATAGGCAGCTTCCTGTCTCTTATACACATCTGACGCTGCCGACGAGCGATCTAGTGTAGATCTCGGTGGTCGCCGCAGCATAAAAAAAAAAAAAAAGACAGCACGAGACTAATCCAAACCACACACAACAGACAGAATCGAAAACTA
>CALLZA010000370.1 GCA_937858165.1 uncultured Ardenticatenia bacterium | reverse complement strand
GTTTTGTTGTTCTACTCGTTGCATACTCTCTATAGTGTAGTTTTCGCTGTGATTCTGTGATGTCTGTTTATATGACCCTCGAGGAGTCCGCTGCATGTCGTCGCGATCGACTCTTCGCTACGCTTTTTTTTTTTTTAATGACACGGCGACCACCGAGATCTACACTAGATCGCTCGTCGGCCGCGTCAGATGTGTATAAGAGACAGGCTGGCGCTTTCTCCCCCGCTCCCCTGCCCCGCTGTTCCCCCGCCCATAAACGCCGCGCCAGCCAATAGACGCCCACAACGCCCAGGCTATTGACCACCGCCACGGCCAGCCGCCCGCCGGTCAGCAAGACCGCCAGCCGCCGAAACGCCTCGACGTTGTCGGGTGTCAGCGCGGCCACCTTCGTCAGCCAGTCGTAGGCAACCCGGGCGTCGGCGCTGACCCAGAGCTGGACACTCATGCTGAGCGCGCCCAGCCACGTCGTCGTCACGCCGGGATGGCCGGCCACCAGCGTGCCGGCCCAGCGTCCGTCGAGCAGCGCCTCGCGAAACTGGAGGGCGCGATAGACCCACACCAGCTCGTCGGGCGTGACGTAGCGGCCGACAGCCACCAGCCGCGGCCCCAGAGCCAGCAGGAACAGCAAGACGGGGAAGAGCCGGACGAGCCAGCGACGCGCGGCCGCCCGCTGAGACGCAGAGAAATATCGAAAACGTCCGGCCATTCCTCAACGTATACAGTACATTAGTGGTATTGCCAAGCGGCCCAAAGCGCGTATAATCGCCTGAAAATGGGCGCTGGGGCAAACCTGGCGCAGGTGGGAATCTTAGCAACATGATTGACTCCGAGTTTGGTGACGGCGAACATCCCATGAGCTTCTACCTCACTGGGGATGTGTATCTACCCAGCGCCGGCGAAATTCGCCCCGGCCGCATTGTAGCCTTCCGTAGCAACGAAATCCTGGTCGATATTGGGGCCAAGTCAGAGGGAGTCATCCCCTCGCAAGAGACCGCGACATACGACTCAGCAACGAAAGCCCAGTTGCAAGAAGGCGAGGAGATCCTCGTCTTCATTGCCAATGCTGAAGATCAGAACGGCAACATCATCCTGTCGTTCCGCCGCGCGGCCGAGGAGCGCGATTGGCAAGTGGCCAACGACCTCTTCGAATCGCAAGAGGCGATGGAGACGGAGATTGTCGGCTTCAACAAGGGGGGCGTGCTGGTCAGCGTCGGCCAACTGCGCGGCTTCGTGCCCAACAGCCAGTTGCGTCGCGACCGCTTGCAGTACATCGACAGCGACAACAAGCAGCGCTCCTACCAGGCCCTCGTCGGCCAGCCGATGCTGGCTAAGGTCATCGAAGTCGATCGGCCGCGCAATCGCCTCATCCTCTCCGAGCAGGCCGCCTCGCGCGAAATCCGCCAGGCGCGCAAGACCGAGCTGTTCGGCTCGCTGACTGAGGGGACGGTGTGCGACGGCGTCGTTGTCAACCTGGCCGACTTTGGCGCGTTCGTCGACATCGGCGGCGTCGAAGGGCTGGTACACCTCTCGGAGATGAGCTGGAAGCGCACCCAGAAGCCGGCCGACCTGCTGCAAAAGGGCGACCGGGTCAAGGTGCAAGTGCTCAGCGTCGATCAGGAGCGGCAGCGGGTGGCCCTCAGCATGAAACGGCTGGAGGCGGATCCGTGGACGCGTATCGAGGAGTTGTACCGCGTGGGTCAACTGGTCGAAGCCGAGATCACTCGCCTGACCAAGTTCGGCGCTTTCGCTCGCGTGGACGACGACTACCAGTTGGAAGGACTGATTCACATTTCGGAGTTGGCGGAAGACCGCGTCGAACAGGCGCGCGACGTCGTGAAGCCGGGCGACCGGGTTACGGTGCGTGTCATCCGTCTCGACTCCAAGCAGCGACAGGTCGGCCTGAGCCTTCGTCAGGTCGCGTCGGACAAGTACATTGAAGAAGACCTGGCGTTGATGAACCCGATGTAACCGGCACCTAATGGCGCCGGCTTCGCCGGCGCCGATTCTGTCGGCAGGCGACTACCCGTAAACCGTAACGAGTTTCTCTGAGGTGGAAAGCCGTGAACTCTAAGAATTGGGAACGATTCACTCAGCGCGCGCGCCGCGTATTGAGCCTGGCCCAGGAAGAGGCGGAACGCCTCAACCACAGCTACATCGGCAGTGAGCACGTGCTCATCGGGCTGCTGCTGGAAGAGGGTGGCGTGGCCGGCCGGGTTCTGCGCGAACTCGGGCTGGAAGTAACGCGGGTTCAGGCCATGGTCGAGCGGCTTTCCGGCGGCCAGGGGACACGCACCCCCTTTACCAAGACGGAGCTTTCGCCCAGCACCAAGCGCATCCTGGAGTACGCCGTCGAGGAAGCGCGGCGCATGGGTCAACACTACATCAGCACCGAACACCTGCTCCTCGGCCTGGCCCGCCAGAACGAGGGGTTGGCCATCGACGTGCTGCGCAAGTTCGGCATCAGCGCCGAACAGATCCGTCGCCAGACGCGGCGGATGTTGAAGGAAAGCCCGGTCTCGGCCGCCGAATCCGGTTCGACCCAGCAGCCGCCCCAACGCCGGCCGGCGCAACAACAGAAGAAAGAGAAGAGCAAGACGCCTCTGGTCGACCAACTGGCGACCGACCTGACCGCTCTGGCGCAGGAGTACGCGCTGGACCCGGTCATCGGCCGCGAGACGGAGATCGAGCGCGTCATCCAGATATTGGCCCGGCGCACCAAGAACAACCCGGCCCTCATCGGCCAGCCCGGTGTGGGCAAGACGGCCATCGTCGAAGGGCTGGCCCAGCGCATCGTCGACGGCCAGGTTCCCGAATCGCTGCACAACAAGCGCGTCCTGCAACTGGACGTGGGCAGCCTGGTCGCCGGGACGATGTACCGCGGCCAATTCGAAGAACGCCTGAAGCGCGTCATCGAAGAGCTGAAGTCGAGCGACGCCATCCTGTTCATCGACGAGGTCCACATGCTCGTCGGCGCGGGCTCGGCCGGCAGCTCGGTCGACGCGGCCAACATCCTCAAGCCGTCGCTGGCCCGCGGCGAATTGCAGTGCATCGGCGCGACGACGCTGGACGAGTACCGCAAGTACATTGAGAGCGACGCCGCCCTGGAGCGCCGCTTCCAGCAGGTGCGCGTCGATGAACCGTCGGCCGACGAGACCGTCCAGATCCTCAAGGGGATCAAGGGCGCTTATGAGCAGCATCACAACCTGCTCATCTCCGACGAAGCCATCGAGGCGGCCGTCTTCCTGTCCACCCGCTACGTCACCGAGCGCTACCTGCCCGACAAGGCCATCGACCTCATCGACGAGGGCGCGTCGCGGGTGCGCATGTACCGCGTGCAGCAGCCGACCGACATTCGCGAGGCGTATGACTCCCTGCGCGACCTGCGCGTGCAGCGCAACGAGGCCGTGGAGGCCGGGCGCTATGACGACGCCGGGCGCATCCGCGAGCAGGAAGAGGAGATTCAACACCAGCTCGACGACCTGCGCGCCGGGCAGACCGACTTCGGCGAGGCGATGCTGACGGCCGAGGACGTGGCCGAGGTGCTGTCCATGTGGACGGGCATCCCGGTTTACCAGCTCACCGAAGAGGAGAGCGCCCGCCTGCTGCGCATGGAAGAGGAGCTCCAGAAGGCCATCGTCGGCCAGAAGGACGCCATCAACGCCATCGCCAAGGCGGTGCGCCGGGCGCGGGCCGGGTTGAAGGACCCGCGGCGGCCGATCGGCTCGTTCATGTTCCTCGGCCCGACGGGCGTGGGCAAGACGGAGCTGACCAAGGCCCTGGCGACCTTCCTGTTCGGCAGCGAGGACGCCCTGGTGCAACTCGACATGTCGGAGTTCATGGAGCGCCACAACGTCGCCCGCCTCGTCGGTTCGCCGCCCGGTTACGTCGGCTATGAAGACGCCGGCCAGTTGACCGAAGCGGTGCGCCGCCGGCCCTACTCCATCGTCGTCTTCGACGAGATCGAGAAGGCCCACCCGGAGACGTTCAACCTGCTGCTCCAGATCATGGAAGAGGGTCACCTCTCCGATGCCAAGGGGCAGAAGGTCAACTTCCGCAACGCCATCATCATCCTGACGTCCAACGTCGGCGCGGACATGATCAAGAAGGGCGGCGGGCTGGGCTTCAACTTCAAGCAGGACGCGGCCAGTCTCGTGGAAGAGAACTACCGTGACATGCAGAAGAAGCTGATGGAGCAGCTCAAGCGCCACTTCCGGCCGGAGTTCCTGAACCGGCTGGACAGCGTCATCGTCTTCCGTCAGTTGCAGATGGAGGACATTCGCCAGATCGTCGACATCCAGATCGCCGACGTGAACGAGCGGATGGACGAGCGCTTCCTGATGCTGGAGGCGACGGACGCGGCCAAGGATTGGCTGGCCAAGCACGGCTACGACGCCGAATACGGCGCGCGCCCCCTGCGGCGGCTCATCCAGCAGACGGTGGAGGACAAGCTGTCCGATGCCGTGCTGGCCGGGGAGTTCAAAGAGGGCGAGACGGTGGTCATCGACATGGCCGAGGACGAGATCGTGCTGCGGCACGCGACGCCGGAAGAGGAGCCGGAGGCGGCGCTGCCGGCGATTTAGATTACGCAGACCGGACAGGTCTCAGAAGACCTGTCCGGTCTATGGATAGACGCGAGTGAACGGGGCCGGGTAAGTTTCCGGCCCCGTTTTGCGTTATCTTGTGTTTTCGCCACTGCCAACTAGCCGTCCGCGTCTGACGCGCCTTCCGTGACCTGCTATCGTAAGCGACTCCGAGTGAGCAATTGACCCCGCCAAAGCGACCGCTTACAATACAGAAAAGAGGCCAACAAATGTTGACGACGATTGAAATCCCCGAAGAGGTCGCCCAGTTCGAGCTGCCCGATGCGGTGCAAGACCGACTACAGCCTGTCTCTTATACACATCTCCGAGCCCACGAGACCGTACTAGATCTCGTATGCCGTCTTCTGCTTAAAAAAAAAAAAAAACACAACTACAACCTACAAATAACTGAGACAGCATCAGACAAGAAA
>CALLZA010000369.1 GCA_937858165.1 uncultured Ardenticatenia bacterium | reverse complement strand
AACCTGGAGCAGTGCGCCGACCTGGCCCGCAAGGCCAACAGCTACGGCCGCAGCATGGGCATGGCCCTGACCTCCTGCACCGTGCCCGCCGCCGGCAAGCCCATCTTCGAGATGGGCGACGACGAGATGGAGTTTGGCATCGGCATCCACGGCGAGCCGGGCCAGAAGCGGATGAAGATGATCTCGGCCGATGAGATCACCGCGATGATGGCCGAGGAGATCATCCACGACAAGGCCTACAGCCGCACCGTTCGCGAGCTGGTCGACGGCCAATGGGTGGACAAAGAGTTGGTCGACGAGCCGTTCAAGCGCGGCGACCGGGTCATTGCCTTCGTCAACAGCATGGGCGGCACGCCCGTCTCGGAGTTGTACGCTGTCTATCGCAAGCTGGCCGAGGTGTGCGCCGCCGAGGGCATCGAGATCGTCCGCAATCTGATCGGCCCCTACATCACGTCGCTGGAGATGGCCGGTATGTCCATCACCCTGCTGAAGGCCGACGACGAGATCCTCAAGTTCTGGGACGCGCCGGTGAAGACGCCGGGGTTGCGTTGGGGAGTCTGAAGAAGTGGTCAGTGACTAGTGGTTAGTGATTAGAACTAGTTACTAGCCACTAACCACTCGTCACTTGGAGAATCGCATGAGCACAGTGACCAAAGAGCAAGTCGTCCGCTGGCTAGAGTCGACAGCCGCCGTGCTGGCAGAGAATAAGGGCTACCTGACCGATCTCGATTCGGCCATCGGTGACGCCGACCACGGCACCAACATGGATCGCGGCTTTACCAAGGTCATGGAGAAGCTGCCGACCGTGGCCGACAAGGACATCGGCAACATCCTGAAAACCGTTGGGATGACCCTGATCTCCAGCGTCGGCGGAGCCAGTGGCCCGCTCTATGGCACGTTCTACATGCGCGGCGGCATGGCCGCCGATGCCAAGGAAGAGTTAGACGGCGACGACCTCGTCAACGTTCTGCAAGGCGCGGTCGATGGCATCATCCAGCGCGGCCGCGCCCAACCAGGCGACAAGACCATGGTCGATGCCCTGCTGCCGGCGCTGGCCGCCCTGAAGCAGGCTGTGGCCGACGGCCAGGACGTGCGCGCCGCTGTGGCCGCCGCCGTGGCCGCCGCCGAGCAGGGCATGAAGGACACCATCCCACTACAGGCCCGCAAGGGCCGCGCCAGCTATCTCGGTGAGCGCAGCATTGGCCATCAGGACCCCGGCGCTACGTCGTCGCACCTGATCCTGAATGCGCTGCTGGGAGTGCTGTGATGAGAGTGATTAGTGGTTGGTGACTAGTGACTAGCACTGACCACTGACCACTAACCACTAACCACTAGTCACTGATTTCGCAAGGAGAACACAACAATGGCTGATTACGTAGCTGCTGTAGACCAGGGTACCACCAGTACTCGTTGCATGATCTTCAACCATCATGGGCTGCCCGTGGGCATGCACCAGATGGAGCACAAGCAGATCTATCCCCAGGCCGGCTGGGTTGAGCACGATCCGATGGAGATCTGGGATCGCACTCAGGACGTCATCAAGGGCGCTCTGAAGGCCGCCAAGCTTACGGCCAACGACATCGCCGCTGTCGGCGTCACCAACCAGCGCGAGACGACCGTTGTCTGGGACAAGAAGACGGGCAAGCCCTACTACAACGCCATCGTCTGGCAGGACACCCGCACCGATAAGCTCATCAAGCAGTTCGAAGGCAACGTCGGCCAGGGGCGCTTCCGCGATAAGGTCGGCCTGCCGCTGGCGACTTACTTCTCCGGCCCCAAGGTGCGCTGGATTCTGGACAACGTGCCCGAGGCCAAGGCTGCGGCCGAGCGCGGCGACGCCGTTTTCGGCAACATCGACACCTGGGTGATCTGGTGGCTGACCGGCGGCCCCGACGGTGGCGTCCACATCACCGATGTTACCAACGCCAGCCGCACCATGTTGATGAACCTCAAGACCCTCGACTGGGACAAGGAGATCGCCGACATCATGGGCGTGCCGATGAGCATGCTGCCCAAGGTCATGCCCTCCTCGGCCGTCTATGGCCACACCAAGGCCAACGGCCCGTTCGGCGGCCGCATCCCCGTCTCCGGCGACCTGGGCGACCAGCAGGCGGCGACGGTCGGCCAGGCGGCTCTTAGCCCCGGCGAGGCCAAGAACACCTACGGCACCGGCTGCTTCATGATCATGAACACCGGCACGGAGATCGTCCCGTCGAAGAACGGCCTGCTGACGACCCTGTGCTACAAGTTCGGCGACAAGCCGGCCGTCTACGCCCTGGAAGGCTCCATCGCCATCACCGGTGCGCTCGTCCAGTGGTTGCGCGATAACCTGAAGTTCTTCGATTACAGCAAGCACATCGAGGACTACGCCATGCAGGTTGAGGACAACGGCGGCGTCTACTTCGTGCCCGCCTTCTCCGGCCTGTTCGCCCCCTACTGGAAGTCCGACGCCCGCGGGGCCATCGTCGGCCTGACCCGCTACGTCAACAAGGGCCACATCGCCCGCGCTGCTCTGGAGGCCACCGCCTACCAGACTCGCGAGGTGCTCGACGCCATGAACGCCGACTCCGGCGTGCCGTTGACCGCCCTGAAGGTCGATGGCGGCATGGTCTACAACGACACCCTGATGCAGTTCCAGGCCGACCTGCTGGGTGTGCCGGTCATCCGCCCGCAGGTGGCGGGGACGACAGCCCTCGGCGCGGCCTACGCCCCCGGTCTGGCTTGCGGCTTCTGGCCGACCGAGGGCGACAACCCCACAAACTGGGGCACGGCCAAGCACGGAACC
>CALLZA010000368.1 GCA_937858165.1 uncultured Ardenticatenia bacterium | reverse complement strand
TTTCTCTGTATCTACATGCTAGGCTATCTCTTGTGGTTGTTGTTTTTTTTTTTTTTAATGATCCGGCGTCCACCGAGATCTCCACTAGAGCGCTCGTCGGCAGCGTCAGATGTGTATAAGAGACAGGGGCTATGACGATGTGCCCGTCCTGTCACCGGAAGAGGCCGGCCGGCACATCGCTGCCATCGCCGCGTCCTATGACTTTAGCTTCTTTGAGCACTGGCCGACCGACCAGATCGGACATCGTGGCGGGCTGGATGAGGCAGTAGCCCACCTAGAACACATTGACGCCGTGCTGGGCGGGCTACTGTCCACTTGGGACGACGCCCGCGGGCTGCTCATTATCACCAGCGACCATGGCAACCTGGAGGAGAAGGGGCATCGCCAGCACACGCGCAACGCCGTGCCGACGATCCTGGTCGGCCGCGATCACGTCGCCCATGCCGCGACCATCCACGACCTGGCCGACATCGCCCCTGTGGTGCGCCGCGCGCTTGGTTTGCCAAGCCACTAAGAGAAGAAACCACAGATTACGCAGATTTCACAGATTACGTTCTAATCTGTGAAATCTGCGTAATCTGTGGTTTCACACTTCTTATCGGAGAATCAAATGCCTATTTCGTCGGAGAGTTTCCGCGACGTGCTGCGCCACTTCCCGTCGGGCGTGACCGTCGTGACCATCAAATCGCCTGCGTCGGAGATTGCCCACGGGCTGACGGTGTCGGCGTTCGCCTCTGTCTCGCCCGAGCCGCCCCTCATTCTGGTTTCCATCGACCATCGGGCCACAGCCTGTGCGTTGCTGGAGACGGCCGGGGCGGTCTTTGCCGTCAATATCCTGGGGCACGATCAGATGGAACTGTCCAATCGCTTTGCCTGGCTGAAGGACGAAGATCGCTTCGGGCAAGGGGAGTGGACGACGGCGGCCACCGGCGCGCCCATCCTGAGCGACGCACTGGCCTGGCTCGACTGCACGGTCTACTCGCGCTTTTCGGCCGGCTCCCACACCATCTACATCGGCGAGGTGCAGGCCAGTGGCGTGCCGCGGCCCGCCGGGAACACCCTGCTCCAACGGAACCCCGGCCATCCCCCGCTGGGGGAGGAGGGCGAAGCAGGCCCCGTCCGGGGGGGCGCGGCACGTAGCCGCGGTGGGGGGCCGGTGCCTGCGCTGCCTGGGCCGGGGTGGGCGGCCGGCCGGCTTTCTACCCTCCGCCTTTCCGGCCTTGCCAGGCGACCGGGCACCACCCGAGCGGGGGCGCGCCGGGGGGGCGGGGAGG
>CALLZA010000367.1 GCA_937858165.1 uncultured Ardenticatenia bacterium | reverse complement strand
TTTTCTTGTTATCGTTTGCTTTCGTTCTTCTTCTGTTCTGCTGCCTTACTTATTGTGTCACTGCTCGACTGTAGTTCTGCTTGAGTTGCGTGTCTACGAGTGTGTGTTGCGACATGCTAGTGGACGTGACCACGTCTGTGTGTCGTGTCGTTATTTTTTATTTTTTTTTTCTGTGTTTTTTTTTGGTTTTTTTTTTAATGATACGGCGACCACCGAGATCTACACTAGATCGCTCGTCGGCAGCGTCAGATGTGTATAAGAGACAGCCCACATGGCCGCCGAAGACCTGGCGGGGGGTGATCTGGAGTACGTTGAATGGGCGGGAGAGGCCAAGCTGCTGGGCAGCCTTGAAACGGAACTGGCCGAGTTAGAGCAGGCCCGGTATGAGCTTCCAGAACTATCTTGAGTAAGTTCAGAGTGTTCTCAACCACACATTATCAAGCGGCAACGTAAGCCTAGTTGAGTTCCAAGCTGAGCGCCGCTCGACAACACACGCGCGAAGGCGTGCAACTCTCGGCAGCACCAGCGTTACAGGACGTTCTGGATGAGATCGGCGCCTAATGTACGTTGCTAGCCGCCAGCCGCCACTGGTAAACATGTGTTCATAGCGCTGGCAAGGAAGTCAATCGCCTCTATAATCCCCCACCATGAAAGTAGCCTACGTATTCGCCCTCCCCCGCTCGGCCAGCTACAAGCTCGGCCGCATGATCCTCCCCCAACTCGAAGCCGGCACCCACGGCGTCGAGGTGGTGGGCATGTTCTTCTTCGACGACAACACCTTTGTCCTGCGCCGCGGCGACCCCATCGGCGAACGACTGGCCAAAGTGGCCGCCGAGAAGGGCATCCTGCTGATGATGTGCGACATGTGCGCCCTGGAGCGCGGCCTGGCCGCCGGCGAGGCGCGCTGGTGCGACGCCGACGGCATCGGCCGGACGGAACCCGGCGAGTGCCACGTGGTTGACGTTGTCGAAGGGGTGCAGGTCGGCTGCTTCCCCGACCTCTACACGGCCCTGGCGGGGAATATGCCCGACCAGGTCATCACGCTCTAAACCGGGGCGGAGTCAACTGACTCCGCCTCTTCTATTTTCGCCGCCCGGCGGCTGAGGAGCTGTTCCGGCATAATCTCACTCGCCTCCCGCTCCCCCACCTGCTGCCGCCACATCGCGTAGTACAACCCCAGTTGCGCCAGCAACTCCTCGTGCGTCCCCATCTCCACGATGCGCCCCTTCTCCAGGACGTAGATGGTGTCGGCGTGGGCGATGGTGCTCAGACGGTGGGCGATGAGGATGACGATACGCTCGTGCCCCTGCGAGATGGAGCGGATGACGGCGGTGATGTCCTTCTCCGTCAGCGAGTCGAGCGCCGAGGTGGCCTCGTCGAAGATGAGCAGCCGCGGGTCGCGCAACAGGGCGCGGGCAATGGAGATGCGCTGGCGCTCGCCGCCCGACACGCGCGTGCCCCCCTCGCCCAGCCGGCTGTCCAGCCCTTTCGGCGCGCGCTCCACAATGCCCATCGCCGACGCCTTCGCCAGCGCCGCCAGCATCTCTTCGTCGGTCGCGTCGGGCTTCACGAATTGCAGGTTCTCGCGGATGCTGCCGGAGAAGAGTTGCGGGTCCTGGGTCACGAAGCCGATCTGCCGCCGCACGCGGTTATAGCGCAGTTCGTTGGCGGGAACGTTGTCGATGGTGATGACGCCCTCGATGGGGCGATATAGCCCCACCAGCAGCTTCACCAGCGTCGACTTGCCGGAGCCGGACGGCCCCACAAAGGCGATGGTGTCGCCCAGCGCGGCGCGGAAGCTGATGCCGTCGATGGCGTTCTGCTCGGCCGACTTGTGGCGGAAGACCACGTCCTCGAAGCGCAGGCTCTCCAGCGCGCCGATCTCCACCGGTTCGTCCGGCCGGCGCTCGACCGGCTTCTGCATGAGCTGCTCGAACAGTTGCAGCGACGCCTCCGCCTCGCGGTATTGCAGGATGAAGCCACCCATCTGTTGCAGCGGGCCGAAGATGGTGTTGATGATGACTTGCAACGACACCAGCTCACCGGGCGACAAGACGCTGCGGAAGATGAGCCACAGCAGGATGAACAGGATCGACTGCTTCAGGACGTTGATGATCGCCCCTTGCAGATAGGTCAGCGACCGCACCCGCCGCACCTTCTCCATCTCCAGGTCGAAGATGCCCTGCGTGTACCCCTGCATCCGGCGAATCTCCGGGAAAGTCAACCCCAAGCTCTTGACCAGTTCGATGTCTGTCTCTTATACACATCTGACGCTGCCGACGAGCGATCTAGTGTAGATCTCGGTGGTCGCCGTATCATTAAAAAAAAAAAAAGAGGGAGATGTTGACCCATGCAGCCTCTAGTCAGCGAGATGGCAGTCGCCGAACTGATCAATGCACAAAGCTCATAAAGGCAAAAGCAGGCAAACTGCACTGGGCCGCGACAACGTCTAGCACGAGGAGGCAAGGCGTCGCACAATCACCGGAGCAACG
>CALLZA010000366.1 GCA_937858165.1 uncultured Ardenticatenia bacterium | reverse complement strand
TGTGTTGTTACAGTGTTGGCGTGTGTTCTGTTAGTTCATTATCTAGTGATGTGTAATATGGATACGTGCTTATGTGTTTTACTGTTTTGTTTTTTCAAGCAGAAGACGGCATACGAGATCTAGTACGGTCTCGTGGGCTCGGAGATGTGTATAAGAGACAGGTGTCCACACTGCTCGTCGCCTCGTCAGAATAAGGATCCGCGGGTCGGCCAGCAGGGCACGGGCGAACGACACCAGTTGTCGCTGGCCGACGCTGAGGTTGCTGCCGTTCTCGCCTACCTCAGCGTCATAGCCATCTGACAGGCGGCGGATAAACTCGTCGGCCCCCACAGCGCGGGCAGCGGCCACGACCTCCGCGTCGGTCGCGTCCAGGCGGCCGTAGCGAATGTTGTCGGCCACCGTACCGTTGAACAGGAAGGTGTCCTGCAAGACGATGCCCAGCTGCTGTCGCAAGCTGTCGCTGGTCACATCGCGCACGTCATGGCCATCAATACGCAGCGCGCCGCCGGTCACGTCATAAAAGCGGGCCAGCAGGCGGATGATGGTGCTCTTGCCCGCGCCCGTCTCGCCCACCAGAGCGATGCGCTCCCCCGGCTGGGCATGCACCACCACGTCGTGGAGCACGTGCTTTCCCCCCTCGCGATAGGCAAAGGAGACGTGGTCAAACTCCACTTCGCCGCGCACCGGCGGCAGGGGCGTGGCGTCGGGCGCGTCGACCAGGTCCGGCTCCAAATCGAGCAACTCGAAGAGGCGTTCAGAGGCGGCCATCGTCGATTGGAAAGTGTTGTAGCGCTGGGCCAGTTCGCGAATGGGGTCGAAGAAGCGCTCGACGTAGAGGACGATGGCCACCAGCGTGCCGGCCGTCAGCGCGTCGCCCAAGACCAGGTAGCCGCCCACGCCGATGACCAGCGCCGTTGCCAGCGAGCCGATGAAGTCGACGCCGGGGAAAAAGAGCGCTGCCAGCCGCGTGGCCTCGACGTTGGCGTCGAAAAAGGAGCGGTTGAGGTCGTCGAAGTACTGGAAGTTGCGCTCCTCGCGGGTGAAGCTCTTGGTGACGCGAATGCCGGAGATAGACTCATTCAGATTGCCGTTGATGAGCGACAGGCGTTGGCGCGTGGCCCGATACGCCTGGCGGACGCGCTGCCGCCAGTAGTTGGTCAGCAGGATCATCAGTGGCATGACGGCGAAGGCTACCAACGCCAGCGGCCAGTTGAGTAGCAGCATGGCGATGACGATGCCGACCAGGTTGAAAACCGAGCGGAAGAGGCCGGTGATCGACCAGGTCATGAAGTCGAGCAGTACGCCCACGTCGCCAATCAGGCGGCTCATCAGGCGGCCGACGCTGTAGTTGCTGTAGAAGTTCAGCGTCAGCCGGTGCAGATGGCGGAACAGTTCGCTGCGGATGTCGGCCACAATGCGCGTGCCGACGTAGGCCATGATGTGGACGCGTGTGCGGTTGGTCAGCCACTCGCCGACAGACGTGACCAGGAAGACAAGCGTCCACAGCCGCAGTTGTTCGGCCGAGCCGGCGCGGATGCCGCGGTCAATCGCGTAACCGATGATCGCCGGGCCGGCCACACCCAACAACGTGCTGACCGTCATGAGTATGATGGCAATGATGACGCGCGGCTTGTAGGGCGCAATGTAGCCGCCGAGCCGGCGCACCAGGCGGCCGTCATAGGCCTTGCCCAACATCTCATCATCGTCGTGCAGCAGTTGGCGGATGCGCACCTCGCGCGCCTCGCGCTCGGCGTCGGCCGGCATCAATGGGCCGTGGCCGTTGGCTTTCAGGTCGGTGTCTTGTTTCACACTCATGGCGCTAACTCCTGGCCTCGGCCGCCATACGGTCTTGCAGGGCCACGAACTCCTCCTGGTCTTTCAGTTGCAGGTCGTAGATCTGCCGGTAGAGACCACCCTGGGCCAGCAGCGTCTCGTGGTCGCCGCGTTCAGCGATGCAGCCGTCTTGCAAGACCAGGATGCAGTCCGCGTGCTTCAGCGTCAGCAGACGCTGGGCGATGATGAACGTCGTGCGTCCCTTCATCAGTTCGGTCAACGCCTCCTGGATAAGGTGCTCCGTCTCCGTGTCCACGCTACTGGTCGAGTCGTCAAGTATGAGGATGCGCGGGTCAGCCAACAGGGCGCGGGCGATGGCGATGCGCTGCTTCTGTCCGCCGCTCAACGTCACCCCCCGCTCGCCGACGCGCGTCTCATAACCGTCGGTCAACTCCAGAATAAAGTCGTGGGCGTGGGCCACGCGCGCCGCGGCTTCGATCTCCTCGCGACTGGCGCTCGGCCGGCCGTAGGCGATGTTCTCAGCCACCGTCTGGCTGAACAGGAATGGCTCCTGCATGACGATGCCGATCTGCCGGCGCAGACTCTTCAGTTGCAGGTCGCGCACGTCCTTGTCATCGACCAGCACCCGACCATCGGTGGCGTCGTAGAAGCGCGGGATGAGGTTGGTGATGGTCGATTTGCCCGACCCCGTCGGCCCGATGAGGGCGATACGTTCACCGGGACGGGCGTGGAAGTCAATGTTAACTAGCACATTGAGCCGGTCACGATAGGCGAAGGCGACGTGCTCGAACTTCACGTCGCCGCGCGCCGTGTCCAGGGCGATGGCGTCCGGCCGGTCGACCACTTCGCCCGGCAGGTCGATGATCTCCAGAATGCGCGAGGCGCTGGCCCCGGCCGTGGCCGCCAGATTGACGAGGAAGCCCAGCCGTTGGACGGGCGTATTAAGCATCAGAACGTAGGAGATCATGGCGAAGAGCGCGCCGATGGTGATGCGGCCGTCGAGCGCCGCCGGGCCGCCGAACAGCAGCAGTAGGAAGATGCTCATCGTAATGAGAAACGTCATGAAGGGCCAGTTGTTACCCCACTTCTTGATGACCCCCTCGCGACGGGCGAACCACTCGTTGTTCTCGCGGTCGAACTTGTCCAACTCGTGCGGCTCGCGGGCAAACGCCTTGACGACGCGAATGCCGGTCAGGCTCTCCTGCATAACGGTGGATAGCACGCCCATCTGCTCTTGGATGCGCTTGAACATCGGCTCCACCGTCAGGCCAAAGCGCAGCGTGGTGATCAGCAGAATGGGCAGCGGGATGAGTGCCAACAAGGCCAGCGGCACGGACTGGAGCAGCATGGCAATGACCACGCCAACGAGCAACAGTAGCGTCGCCAGCAGGTCCATCAGGCCGATGCCGACGAAACGCTCCGACTCGGCGATATCACCGGTGGCCCGGCTCATCAGGTCGCCGGTGTGGCTCTGGTCGTGGAAAGCGAAGGGCTGGTACTGGACGGCGTTGAAGAAGTCGTTGCGCAGGTCATAGGCCACGCGGTGGGTCAGCCACTCCCCATAGTAGCGCTGGCCGAAGCCCAGCACGCCGCGCACCAGGGCGATGCCCATAATAATGCCGCCCGCCAGGAAGAGGTACGATGCCTGCCCCTGGTCAAGGCCGTAGTCGATGGCCCAGGCGATAACCTGGGGCACGACGAGATTTAGACCGGTGCCGAGCAGCATCGTCAGGTAGGCAATACTTACCTGGCGGCGATAGGGACGCAAGTAGCCCAGAAGCCGCCACGTTGCGCTGCCGGCCGAGCGCACTGTGCTCGCCTGTTCGTTCATCACGTATTTACCCCCTTGCCGAGAAGCGTTGCGGATCACGCCGACCGCGGGCGTGGCGGGGACAGCGGCCGGTCTGAGGTCTGCCGGGGCGCGGCAAAGAGTCGCCCCGCTGGATGAGTGACAGGTAGTATACCACAAAATGCGAGAGTTGTTAGGTGATTGTCTAATGATCTTGCTGCGTCGATAGACTCCTATTGCGAATTTGGAAGAAGAGCTCACGTAAAGGATGCCAAAAGAGCCAAGAGCGCGAAGTAATTCTTCTTGACGTCCTTTGCTTGCTTGGCGTTCTTTGCGCGAGCTCTGCCTGACTTACCTTTGCTTGCGGTCGTGGGGCAATCTGTTACAATTGCCCCGATTTGTGACGGATTACACAACTGGAGGCAAGCGCGCATGTTGCTCAAACGTCTTATCCTCGCCGCTATCTCTTTCGGGGTGGCATTCGGCCTGACGGTGCTCATCACCATCCTCATCGGCACCACGCCGGCCGAATATGGGGGCGTCTATATGTTCTTCACGACCCTGACGATTGGCCTGGCCATCGCCATCTGGCTCGATAAGTTTATGGGCACCAACCTGCTGCCAAAGTAGGTAACGTCGCGCCGCCAATTGATCGCGTCTAACAGAGCCTCCCCCATCAGGTAGAGGCTCTTTTGTTTCCCGCCCACAACCCACACCATTAGGAAGGTTTCATCATGACCGCAGCCATCATCGACGGCAAGGCTATCGCCGAAAAGGTGCGCGAAGAAGTGCGCCAGGCCGTCGCCCGTATGCAGGAAGATCACGGCTATACGCCCGGCCTGGCCACCGTGCTGGTCGGCGAAAACCCGGCCTCGGCCACCTACGTGCGCAGTAAGCGCAAGACCTGCGAAGAGCTGGGCATCCGCTCCATCGGCCACGAACTGCCGGCCGACGCCACCCAGCAGCAGGTCGAGAAGCTCGTGGCCGACCTGAGCGCCAACCCCAATGTCAACGGCATTCTGGTACAGTTGCCGCTGCCCAAACATCTGGACGAAGAAGCGGTGCTGAACACCGTCAGTATTGAAAAGGACGTCGATGGCTTCCATCCGGTCAACATCGGCCGATTGGCCATGAAGGGACGCGACCCGTTGTTCATCCCCTGCACCCCCTACGGCTGCATTGTCCTGCTGGAAGAGAGTGGCATTACCATGCGCGGGGCCGATGCCGTGGTCGTCGGCCGCTCCAACATCGTCGGCCTGCCCGTGGCCATGCTGCTCCAGAAGCGCGACGCTACTGTGACCATCTGCCACAGCCGTACGCGCGACCTGGCCGACCGCATTCGCCAGGCCGACATCGTCATTGCCGCCATCGGCCAGACGGAGATGATCACCGGCGACATGATCAAGCCCGGTGCGGCGGTCATCGACGTAGGCATCAATCAGAAGAGCGACCCAACGGCCAAGCGCGGCTATCGGTTGGTGGGCGACGTTGAGTTCGAATCGGCCAAAGAAGTGGCTGGGGCGATCACGCCCGTGCCCGGCGGCGTCGGGCCGATGACCATCGCCATGTTGATGAAGAACACGTTGCGGGCGGCCGAAATCGCCCTGGCCAAGAAGACCCACTGAGGCCACCGGCCGGGAGACGCCATTTGAGCCAGGACGAACGCGGGGCTGACTTCTGGCACGGGCACCGGGTCTTCATCACCGGCTGCACCGGCTTCCTCGGATCGTGGCTGACGGCAGCGCTGCTGGAACGCGGCGCGTCGGTGGTCGGCCTGGTACGCGAGCGCGAGCCGCAGTCAGAGCTTGTCCGCAGCGGGCTGATCCACCGCATCGAGCAGGTGGCGGGCGAACTGATCGACTACGCGCTGCTGCAACGCACCCTGGTCGACTGCGCAATCGACACCGTCTTCCACCTGGCCGGCCAGACCATCGTCGGCGTGGCCAACCGCGAGCCGGTGGCGACGTTCGAGACCAACATCCGCGGCACGTGGCTGCTGCTGGAGGCGGCGCGCCTGACACCCTCTGTGCGCGGCGTCGTCGTCGCCAGCAGCGAGAAGGCCTATGGCGAGCAGCCCAACCTGCCTTACCGCGAGGAGTACCCGCTGCTGGGCCGCCATCCGTATGAGGTCTCCAAGAGCTGCGCCGACCTGATCGCCCGCTCGTTCGCCCACACCTACGGTCAGGCCGTGGCCGTCACGCGCTGCTCCAACCTCTACGGCGGCGGCGACCTGAACTGGAACCGGCTGATTCCGGGCACGATCCGCAGCCTGCTACGGGGGGAACGGCCAGTCATCCGCTCCGACGGCTCCTTCCGGCGCGACTACCTCTACGTCGCCGACGCCGTGCGCGGCTACCTGATGCTGGCCGAGCGGCTGACCGAGCCGGGCGTGCGCGGCCAGCCGTTCAACCTCGGCTCCGGCTGCCCCGTCTCCGCGCTGGATGTGGTGCAGACTATTGTCGCTCTCTCCGGCCACCCGGAGTGGGAGCCGATCATCCTCAATGAGGTCGTCCACGAGATTCAGGACGAGTACCTCAGCCCCGACAAGGCGGCCGAGGCCATCGGCTGGCGACCGCAGTACACCCTGGAGGCGGGACTGGCAGAGGCGATGAGCTGGTATCGCGCCTACCTGCGCCCATGAGCCGGCCGCGCGTCCTCGTCACCGGCGCCACCGGCTTTGTCGGCCGCGCCCTTGTGCCACGTCTGTTGGCCCATACCGACGTGACCCTGCTGCTGCTGGAGGAGTACGCCGGCGGTTGGCCCCTGCCCGCGCCGCTCGACCGGCTGCGCCCTGAGTTTGACGTCGTCTACGCCGACCTGCGCAACTTCCAATTGACGTCTCGTGCCGTACGCCAGGCCGCGTCGGAGCGGGTCATCCATCTGGCCGCCGCCGGCGTCAGCGACCCGTACCTGAACCCCCACACCGCCGTCAGCCACAACGTCGGCGGCGCGCTGAACCTGCTGCGGGCCTGCTTCGAGGGCGGCCAGACGCAACAGCTCATCGTCGCCCGCACGCCCGGCGAAACTGCGCCGACCAGCCCCTACGCCGCCAGCAAGGCCGCCGCCTGGACGTTCGCCGCCATGTACGCCCGCGCCGCCGGCTGGCCCATCCACGGGGCGATGATCTTCCAGGCCTATGGCCCCGGCCAGCCGCCGCACCTGCTCGTATCGGCCGCGCTAAACGCCGCCCGCACCGGGCAGGAGTTCCCCATGACCGACGGGCGACAGGCCAAGGACTGGGTCTACATCGACGACGTGGCCGACGGTCTACTGGCGCTGCTGGGGGCCGATCTGCCGCCGGGGACAACAGTTGAACTGGGTACAGGACAGGCCACGGAGGTGCGCGAGGTGGCGCAACGACTCTACGCGCTGGTCGGCCGCGGCGGGCGGCCGCTGCCCGGCGCCCTGCCCTCGCGGCCGGGCGAGGCCGAGCGGCAGACAGCCGACGCGGCGACCACCGCGGCGCTGATCGGCTGGCGGGCGCGCGTGGGTCTAGACGAGGGGTTGGCCCGCTTGGTGGCCGATGATGAACACACCAACCCGCCTGCTCAGCCGTCAGGATCATCTTAAGGACGTTCGTCTACAAAGAAGACAGGGGCTTTCCAGGAGTCGCTATTTGCCGACAGACCTGACAGGTATGGACGTTCGCATCGACACTAAGAGCCCTAGCCGGCGTTGGCAAAAACGCACTTACAGACTAAAATCCTTCCTTGGCAAACGAGTACCCCCGTAACGGATGAAGACCGTCCCCTTCTGACCGAGACCGTCAATGCGCTGGCCCCACTACGAGCACGTCTTCTTCGACTGCGACTCCACCCTGACCGCCGTGGAGGGCATCGACGTGTTGGCCGAGTCGGCCGGCAAGGGGCAGCGTGTCGCTGTGTTGACCCAGGCGGCGATGGACGGTCACGTCGATCTGGAAGATGTCTATGAGAAGCGGCTGCGCGCCGTACGCCCCACGCAGCAGCAGGTGCTCGACATCCGCCGCAGCTACAAGCGCCACATCGTCGAAGACGCCGCCCGCGTTGTCACCGCCCTGCAAGGATTGGGCCACAAGGTCTACATCATCAGCGGCGGTCTGGCCGAGCCGGTCGAAGAGTTCGGCATCTACCTGGGTATCCCCCGCGAGCGCATCCGCGCCGTCGGCCTGACCTACAACGAGCTGTCCGGCCGTTGGTGGGAGAAGACAGCCGGGGACGACCGTCGCTATCTAACCCACGAGGACAGCGCCCTGACCGTTAGCGACGGTAAAGCGCAGATCGTCCGCGAGTTGCTAGGCCAGCAGCGCGGCCGTTCGCTGCTCGTCGGTGACGGCTACAGCGACTTGCGCGCCGGGGACGCCGTCGATCTCTTTGTCGGCTATGGCGGCGTAGTCGCTCGACCGCGGGTCGTGGCCGAGGCCCGCGCCTTCATCACCTGTCAGAGTCTCGCGCCGCTTCTGCCCTTGGCCGGCGGCCCGGCCGCGCTGCGCCTGCTGCGCGCGTGGCCGATGCACTATCAAACCCTGAGTACGAAAGCCCTATACCTGATCCATACAGGAGTTGTAACATTCAACGATGAACACCTTAAATCCCGCTTCCGGGCAGCCTTCCTCGACCCGGAGCCAACAGCACATCAAACTCTTCATTCCCGGCCCGACGGAAGTCCGCCCGGAGATTCTTGACGCCCAGACGCAGTGGATGATCGGCCACCGCATGCCGGAGTGCCTCGATCTTGTCGGCCAGATCAAACCCAAGTTAGCCCAAGTCTTCTTCACCGAGCAGACGGTACTCATCACCGCCTCGTCGGGCACGGGGCTGTGGGAGGCCGCGGCCCGCAATCTAGTCAACAAGAAGGTTCTCACCTGCGTCAACGGCGCGTTTGCCGAGCGCTTCAGCGACGTGGCCGAGATGAACGGCAAGGCCATCGAAGTCCTGAGCGCGCCCTGGGGCCAGCCTATTTTGCCGGAGGCGGTCGTAGAGCGTCTGGCGACGGGCGAGTTTGACGCCGTCAGCATCGTCCACAACGAGACCAGCACCGGCGTCACCAGCCCCATCCGCGACATCGCCCAGGCCATCCGCGCCTTGCCCAACGGCCAGGACATCATGATTCTGGTCGACTCGGTCAGCGGTCTGGCCGGGGCGCGCATCGAGATGGACGCCTGGGACCTCGACATGGTGCTGGCGTCGAGCCAGAAGGCGTTTGCCCTGCCGCCGGGCCTCGCCTTCTGCGCCGTGTCCGACCGGGCAATGGCCAAGGCCAAGACCGTGCCGGCCCGCGGCTACTACTTCGACTTCATCAGCCTGGCCAAGTCGATGGCCAAAAACCAGACGCCGGCCACCCCCGCCGTGTCGCTTCTGTTCGCCCTCGACCGCCAGCTCGATGACATGATGGCCGAAGGCATGGAGCAGCGCTTCACCCGCCACCTGGCCATGCGCGACCGGACGCTGGCGTGGGCGCACGGCCAAGGGTTCGACATTTTCGCCGCCCCCGGCTACGAATCGCCGACCGTCACCTGTATCAGCAACAACCGCGAGATCGACATCTCGGCCTTCAACAAGTTCCTGCGCACCAAGGGGATGGTCATCTCCAACGGCTACGGCGACCTGAAGGGCAAGACGTTCCGTATCGCCCACATGGGCGACACGCAGATGGACGAGTTGGAAGTGCTATACGCGGCGATGGACGAGTTCCTCGCCTAAAGAGAAGAAACCACAGATTACACAGATTAACTCTTCTAATCTGCGTAATCTGTGGTTCCTTTCTTCTTAAACAAGAGACACACTATGTACAGAATACTCGTCTCCGACAAACTAGGCGCGGCCGCCCTGGAGCGCCTGAAAGAGCACGCCGACATGAGCGTCGACGTGAAGACCGGCCTGAGCAAGGAGCAACTACTCGAAGTCATCCCGGAGTATGACGGGCTGATCGTCCGCAGCGGCACACAGGTCACGGCTGACGTGCTGGCCGCGGGCAAGAAGCTGCGCGTCGTCGGCCGCGCCGGCGTCGGCGTTGACAACATCGACGTCAAGGCGGCCACGATGAGCGGCGTCGTCGTCATGAACACCCCCGGGGCCAACAGCATGGCCACGGCCGAACTGACGATGGCCCTGATGTTGGCCGTCAGCCGCAACATCGCCCAGGCCCACGGCTCGCTGAAAGCCGGCGAGTGGCGGCGCAGCGACTTCGTCGGCGTCCAGCTCCACCACAAGATGCTGGGGATCGTCGGCTTCGGCCGCGTCGGTAAGCTGGTCGCCGAGCGGGCCAAGGCGTTCGGCATGGACGTGCTTGTCTTCGACCCGCTGGCCCTGGAAGAGACGGCGCGCGAGATGGGCGTCATGCTGGTCGAGATGGACGAACTGCTGAGCCAGTCCGACTACATCACTCTCCATGCCGCGCTCAACCCGTCCACGACCAAGCTCATCAATGCCGACACCATCGCCCAGATGAAGGACGGCGTCATTCTCATCAACGCCGCGCGCGGCAAGCTGCTCGACGAAGCGGCCGTGGCCGAGGGGTTAAAGAGCGGCAAGATCAAGGCCGCCGCCATCGACGTCTACTCGTCGGAGCCGCCGCCGGCCGACCATCCGCTGTTGGGGCTGCCCAACGTTGTCCACGTGCCCCATCTGGGGGCCAGCACCCACGAGGCGGAGCGCGACGTAGGCATCCAGATCGTCGGTCAGGTCGTCAACGCCCTACGCGGCACGGACTACACCTACGCCGTCAACATGCCCTTCGAGCTGGAAGGGGATTACGCCACCGTGCGCCCCTACCTGGAACTGGCCGAGACGCTCGGCCGCCTGCAAGCCGGGCTGGCCGACAGGCCGATCAAGCGCATCGAGGTCGAAGTGCAGGGCGACGTGGTCAGCGGGCTGGTGCGGGCCATCGGCGCGGCGCTACTGAAGGGACTCCTAGAAAAGGACGCTGAGGTAGCCGTAAACTACATCAACGCCCCTGTCCTGGCCCACCAGCGTAACATCGGCATGACCCAGACCGTAGGCATCAATAGCCTCGACTACCCGAACCTGATCGCCTGCCGCGCGGTCTGCGACGGCGGCCAAAGGCTGCTGGCGGGCGTACTGTTCGGCGGCACTGAGCCGCGTATCGCCCAGGTCGATGAGTACCGCCTGGAGGCGCGACCGGAGGGTGTGGTGCTAATCATGAAGAACCGCGACGTGCCCGGCGTTATCGGCCAGGTTGGCACGCTGCTGGCAAGCTACGGCGTCAACATCGGCGAGTGGCGGCTGGGCCGCAACCAGCCCGGCGGCGAGGCGCTGTCGTTCATCAACCTCGACGCCGAGCCGTCGGAGGCCGTTCAGCACGCTCTGGGCGAGATTGAGGCCGTCACCCAGGTGAAAGTCGTTCGTCTCTAAAGTTCGTGGTAAAGCGCTTTAGCACGGTCTATAACGTAGGCAGACCGCGCTAAAGCGCTTTACTACGAACGAAAAAGGGCGGGTAAGCAACCCGCCCTACAAGTTTTACTTGGGGTAGATTCTAACCCGACGCTGCTTGCCCTCGCCGGCGCTCTCGGTGTAGACATCGGCCACGTCACGCAGGGCCATGTGGATGATGCGCCGCTCATAGGCGGTCATCGGTTCCAGGCCTGTCTCTTATACACATCTGACGCTGCCGACGAGCGATCTAGTGTAGGTCTCGGGGGGCGCCGTATCCTTAAAAAAAAAAAAAAATGAGAATGATTGCAGGGCGCATAGGTGTTAGAGATAGATAGCAAGCTCGACTGTTACAGGATGAAGTACAGCGCGAGATGATAACGAATCATCAGTGATGCTAACGTCACACAGAGTAGAAATGCTAAGAAGGATGGGCGGAACAGGATGGGCATACAGA
>CALLZA010000365.1 GCA_937858165.1 uncultured Ardenticatenia bacterium | reverse complement strand
CCCCTGTTCGCCCGCGTGTGATGTGTTTCAGGGACGCGGCCTCAACAACATGTACGGCAACGGTGGCCCGCCCGCCGGCGCCGCCGGCCACGGCGAGGTCTATGATCCCAACACGCGCACCTGGACGGTGCTCAACGCGCCGCCGGGGGTGGCGGCCTGGGGCGCGCCCGGCGTAACCCACGTTGAGACGCGCATCTACGCGGTGGGCGGGCGCAAGGACGGCGCGCTCAGTGACGCCACGCTGGTGTACTCGCCGTTTACGTATCAGACGTATATTCCGGCGGCGCCGTCGGAATAGGGATTCGGGGTCGGGGATGAGCGCTCTTCCCTACCCCCTCCTTCCTATGGGTGCGATTACTTTTGGTGTAAATGATTTGCCCGAAGTGGAAAGACCCAGCGATGGTTCGGCCAGGGTTGTCGTTTTCTCGCGGCGATTCGCTCGGCTAATCCAGTCAGCCGCCGGCAGTCTGCGTCTGTCACCGTGTCTGGTTTAGATGCTTTGGTCAGCCGACGTTTCGGTTGGGCGCGAATTGGGAACCTATCGTGACGAACACGCGCCTCAATCTCTTGCCAGGTCTGGTTCCAGGTCTGGTTACACAAAGCGGTGCGTAATGTCAGCATGGGGTTAAGACTGGTTTCGGCCCAGCGCATCCCGGCCTGTTTCATCCGTTTCTGCATGACGACCTTGTGTCCACTCTCGACAATGCCTGAGCCGATAGGGAGTTGTTGGCGACGAAAATGGGGGTAATCAATCATCGACAAGCGGTTTTCCAGATAGCGGATGGCCGTCTCTATCTCCGTGGCCTGCGGATGGTCGGGATGCTGCCGTTGTAGCAGTCGTAGTTCGCCCACCGTGCGCTGCGGCGGCTGGTGGCCCAACTGTCGGGACACCCGACCATACCACTGGCGAAAGGCGTCCGTCTCCGCCCCATAGACCGCTCGCCCGACGACGGCCAGGTAGCCCTGCGCATGGGCAAAATCAATGACGCGCGTCGCCCGGGGGCAATGATGGTCAATGACCCCCTGAATCCAGGCCGCCCCGTCCTGAACCGCGACGACCGTATGGGCATTGTCCCCACCCCGGCGCTGCCACTCCACCAGCGCCGAACGGCTGAAGTTCTCCGCCGTGTCCACGCGAGAAAAGTAGCTCAGTTGGCTCGTTCGGGTCACCACTTGTCGCTCTTTGGCATCCCAATACGGCTCAAATTCACCCAGAGCCATCGTCTTGACCTCGCGCCATTCCCCGCTCGTTACCTGCACCATCGCCCCGTCGATGCACATCACCATCTGCTCCGGTTGCGCCGTTGCCTCCGGGCTGGTCGCTTCCAACTGCGCTACCCGTTCCTGGATCAGGCTGTCGGCGACAGACCCATGCCGCAGCGTCGCCTGGCGTAGACTCCCTGCGCTTAGCTTCACTTTCCACAACCGGCCCAACTCTTCGCAAGCCTCGCCGTAGCTCATTCGGCTACCCAATCGCGTCATGGCTTCCTGCACTTGCGGCGTGTACGCTCCGTGCAGCAACCCCAACTCTCTATCCAGGGGGGAAAAGCGTCGTCCCACAGGCGAGACAACGCCATTGCTGCCGTTCAAGCTGGACCGTTTGTCCTTCTTTGGTCTGTAGTTTTCGTTTCCGCCGGCCATTCTTAACCATTGCTTGACCACATTGCGGACAGTCCGGCACTTCTGGCTTCGCGCCGGCCTCTTCTTGCACCATCTCTTGCACCAGTTGCCGTCGCAATTCGGCCAGTTCGGCTTCCACCGCTTCCTCGATCTCGGTCAATGTCGCTTTGGGGTTGGCCTGTCGCCACTGTCTCATCTGGCGGGCCAATTCGTTGGGTAGTTCTGGTTCGCGAACTCCTTTCTCATCCATACCCAATTGTCCCTCCTACCCCCCTGTTACACCAAAAGTATTCGCACCCCCTTCCTAACCCCTGCTTTCCAACAAGACGACTTTCGTGTAGAATATCGACATAATGCAGCCCTCCTATGGCGATAGCGACGCGGCCGACCGGCCCTTCTGGCGCTTTCTGGGCCGCAATCTGGCCCTGCTGGCTTTCCTGGCGGTCTCCGCCGGGGCGATGTTTGCCGTCTACACCTACTTCAGCGGCTCTAGCGGCGTGGCCGAGGTTGTGGCCGCGGGGGGGATGGAGGGCGCGCTGACGGCTCCTCTGGCCAAGCCCGGGCCGCCTCGGCCGGTGACGCAGCGCCTGACGCCAAACCCCGGCCCCATTCGCCTCGGCATCATCAGCGGCCCCCAGGGCAACGACTCCGGCTCCG
>CALLZA010000364.1 GCA_937858165.1 uncultured Ardenticatenia bacterium | reverse complement strand
TGCTTGGACGTATATATACTGTGTGAGTAGTGCGTAGTTTAATACTGCGATGTGGTGCGGCGGTGGTACACTCGGAGCGTGTGTTGTGTCTGTTTTTTTTTTTTTTTGTAAAGCAGAAGAGGGCATACGAGATCTAGTACGGTCTCGGGGGCTCGGAGATGTGTATAAGAGACAGGCTATGCCGCCCGCAACGGCCGCTACGCCGCCCTGACCGACTGGCACGTGGACGGCAACGGCGACCTGTACGGCGAAATCACCCTGCCGATGGCCGTCGGCACGGTCGGTGGGGCGACCAAGGTTCACCCCACGGCCCGCGTAGCGCTGAAGGTGCTGGGCATCCAGTCGGCCGGCGAGCTGGCGCAGATGATGGCTTGCGTGGGGCTGGCCCAGAACCTGGCCGCCATCCGCGCCCTGTCGACCCACGGCATCCAAAAGGGGCATATGCGCCTCCACGCCCGGCAGGTGGCCCTGGCCGCCGGCGCGAGCGAGGGTGAGGTGCAGGCCATCGCCGACCAGCTGGCGGCCGAGGGCAATATCCGTGTCGAGCGAGCGAGAGAGCTAATTAAGAATTAGGAATTAGGAATTAAGAATTAAGAATCGGAGAGCGTTTCTTCGATTCCTAATTCCTAATTCGTAATTCCTAATTCTCCGCGAGGAGACTATGGCTGATTACGATCCTAAAGACGGATTGCTGAAGCCCGACCGGCCCGTGGGCATCGTCGGCTACGGCGCTTACGTGCCGCGCTTCCGGCTGCCGGCCACCGAAGTGTCGCGCATGTGGAAAGGGGGCACTGGCGGTACGCCCATCGACGAGAAGGCGGTCAACGGCCTGGACGAGGACGTGGTGACCATGTCGATTGAGGCTGCGCGCGACGCGCTGGCCCGGGCGCAGATCGACCCGCGGGAGATTCGCGCCGTGTGGGTGGGCAGCGAGAGCCACCCGTACGCCGTCAAGCCCAGCAGCACCATCGTTGCCGAGGCCATCGGCGCGGTGCCGACGACGCAGGCCGCCGACTGGGAGTTCGCCTGCAAGGCGGGCACCGAGGCGATGCAGGCGGCGATGGGCTTTGTCGGCTCCGGCATGGCCAAGTACGCCCTCAGCATCGGCATGGACACCGCCCAGGGGCGGCCGGGCGATGCGCTGGAGTATACCGCCGCCGCCGGTGGCGCGGCCATCCTCATCGGCCCCGGCGCCGAGGCGGTGGCCGTCATCAACGGTTCCTTCTCCTTCGTCACCGACACGCCCGACTTCTGGCGGCGCGAGCACGCCAACTACCCGTCGCACGGCGACCGCTTCACCGGCGAGCCGGCCTACTTCAAGCACGTCACCGGCGCGGCCGAGCGGCTGATGGAGCTGCTGGGCACGACGGCCGCCGATTACCGTTGGGCCGTTTTTCACCAGCCCAACGTCAAGTTCCCGGAGCGGGCGGCCAAGTTGTTGGGTTTCAGCAAGGAGCAGATCGCGCCGGGGCTGCTGAGCGGCCGCATCGGCAACACCTACTCCGGCTCGACGATGATTGGCCTGACGGCCATCCTCGACGTGGCCGAACCGGGCGACCGCATCCTGATGGTCAGCTACGGCTCCGGCGCCGGCTCCGACGCCTTTGAGCTGGTCACCACCGACCGCCTGGCCGAAGTGCGCCATCTGGCCCCCAGCACGGAGACCTACATCGCCCGCCGCACGCCGATCGATTACGCGACGTATTCGCGCTATCGCGAGAAGCTCAAGCTCAATTAGGTTCCAGGGGCCAGGTTCCAGGGGCCAGGGGAAGACGCCTCTTCCCCTGGCCCCTGGAACCTGGCCCCTAGCCCCTTTCTGTGGAACGTTCTATGACTAACGTGAGCATCATCGGCGTCGGCCAGACCGACGTCCGCGAACATTGGGAAACCTCCATCCGCCATCTGGCGTGGTACGCCATCGAGGCGGCGCTGGACGACGCCCACATCCACAAGATCGACGCCCTCTACGTCGGTAACATGCTGGCCGGGCAACTGAGCAACCAGAACCACCTCGGTGCGTTGGTGGCCGACTTCGCCGGGCTGCGCGGCATTGAGGCCATGACCGTCGAAGCGGCCGACGCCTCCGGCGGCGCGGCGCTGCGCCAGGCCTGTCTCTTATACACATCTCCGAGCCCACGAGACCGTACTAGATCTCGTATGCCGTCTTCTGCTTGAAAAAAAAAACTAGTACACCAACAGTTGCCTATACTCTCCTTCCTCACCAACCACTACTCCCTACCATCTGATCCCTTTACCGTCCCACCCGCAGCATCGTAT
>CALLZA010000363.1 GCA_937858165.1 uncultured Ardenticatenia bacterium | reverse complement strand
GGGGGCTCGGAGAGGGTTAAAAGAGACAGGGGCTGCCAGCAGTTGCAACTCATCGGCAGGGCGGGCGAGCCAACGGCCAATAAGACGGTCGCGCTTGGCCGCCGGGATGCGGGCCGCTACTACATCCGCGTCATCGCCGACGGGCCGCTGAGCCAGACAGCCGCCTATCGCCTCGTCGTCCGCGTCGGCGACGGGTCTGGTTAGGGTCACTTGACAAGCGCTCCACCACCGTCTACAATTTCGCATAACGGTGTTCGCATAACCAAGCGCGAACCGGTAGAGAGTAGGAGACGGTATGGACAACACAGGACAGCGAGAACTATTCCCCGACCTCGTGCGCGAGGACGACGGCGAGCGCCGCGCGCCATTGCTGACGCGCGAAGCGTCGCTGCAGGCGGCGCTGGGCACGTTCGAGCGCCACATGCAAGACGAGGGCTTTTCGATCAACACGGTCAAGGCGTTTGCCAGTGACATCCGCCTGTTGGGGCGCTATCTGGGCATCGGCGCGCCGGTAGGCGAGATTGGCACCAAGAACCTGACTGACTTTCTGCACTGGTTAACGGACGAGCGTGGCGTTCCCTGTAGCCCCAAGTCCTACGCCCGCCGCGTGACGGCGCTAAAGGTGTTCTTCGGCTGGCTGCATGAGACGGGTGTGCTGGCGCAGGATCCGTCGGCGGCTGTCATCCAGCAGAGCGTCAGCAGCCCTTTGCCCGACATGCCGGCGTTGGAAGACGTGGAGCGGGCGCTAGCCGTGGCCGACCGCCGCCGCGCCGGCGGGCCGGACCACAAGCCGGACGCGCGTCCCTATCTCTTGCTCAGCCTGCTCTTGCAGACGGGTATCAAGAAGGGGGAGGCGATGGCCATTGTGCCTAACCACGTCGATGGCAGCGACCCCGACCAACCGATGCTCTACGTGCGCTATGCCAACCCCCGGCTGCGCTACAAGGAGCGCAAGCTGCCGTTGGAGCCGGCGTGGCTGGCTGTGCTGGACGAGTATTTGCAGCAGTATCGGCCGACCGACACCCTGTTTACCTGCACGGCGCGCAATCTGGAGTACGTGCTGCGCGACATTGCCGAGGAGGCCGAGTTGTCGACCGGCGCGCTGTCGTTCGAGAACCTGCGCTGGGCCTCGGCCATGCGCGATTGGCGCGCCGACGTGGAACAGGACGACATCCGCCAGAAGCTGGGCCTGTCGAAGATCGCCTGGCGCGAGACAAAGGCCAAGCTGCGGCGGCTGGTCGAGCAGGAGATGGTAGGGGCGTAAAGAGAAACACAGAGGGGCACAGAGGAAAAACCTCCTCTGCGTCCCTCTGTCTCTTTAGAACTTAAATAGGAGTTCGCCGGCCTCGTCCATGTCGAAGGTGATGGTGCGGCGCTCCACTTCCTGCCGGTCGCGGTCGGGCCAGGCGTAGTAGAGGACGGCCGTCAGCCCATACGGATTGCGCGTCGTCCGGTCGCGCAGGTGGATGACCAGACTGAAGCCGGTCGTCAGCGTCTCGATGACGTGCAGCGACCCGGCCGGCTCGCCCGCGCCGTTGGTGACCAGAACCTCGATCGACGGCCGCTCTACAAACGGCGTCAACTCGATGCCGAACATGAAGCGGCGCTCTTCTGGATAGCGAAACAGTCCGATCTGCCGAATGCGCACGTCCTCGCGCGCGCGTGGCCCTTCCAGGGGGTCGTCGAAAAACCTGATGTCCATAACGCCTCAATGAAGAAAGGATCCACAGATTACGCAGATTTCACAGATTAAGTAACTATTCGAAAGGTTTGTAAACAAGCGCGAGCGACGCATCATCGACGCCCATGAGAGAGCAAGCCGTAGCGAAAGGCAGGTGCTCGAGCCAGGCAACGACGGCTTCGGTTAATACGCTTA
>CALLZA010000362.1 GCA_937858165.1 uncultured Ardenticatenia bacterium | reverse complement strand
CTTTATCGCTGCTCATGGCGCGTCTGTTTTTTGTTGTTGTTTTTTGTTGTTCGATGGGAGCAACCCAGGAGTATCACTGTGGCCTGTTCGGCGCGTGTGTAGGGTGTGAAAAAGAAGGGGGGGGTCGTGGGGCGCGAGCAACCGCGAGAGCCGAGGGATCCCCAGGTGCGCGCCCGCCCCCGCCAGCAACAACTGATGATGGGGGCCTATGGCGCGGTGTCGTCCGGTGACCGGCGGCCGCCGCGCGGCCACGACTCCGGCCTGCGGCAGATTCCCATCCTGGCCCGCCGCCAGATCGATCTGATCCGCAACGACAAGCGCACGTTGTTCATCCTGCTGTTGATGATGCCCATCATCGCCCTGCTGTTCATGATGGTCAGCGGGCAGTATGACATCACCGGCCGGCCGCAGACGCGCGACGAGATCGCCGCCGATCTGACGCGCGACATCGAAGAGCAGATCGCCCAATTGGAAGCTGACGGTGAACTGACTGAGGAGGCGGTTAACGACATCAGCGAGGACTATCTGCCCGCCTCGACGGCCCAGCAGCTCATCGTCATGTTCGGCCTGGCGCTGACCCAAGCGGGCACGTTCGGCGCGTCGTATGAGATCGTCAAGGAGCGAGCCATCTTCCGGCGCGAGCGGGCGGTGAACCTGCGTGTCTGGTCCTACGTCATCGCCAAGGCGGTCGTGCTGGGGCTGTTCGCCGTCATCCAGGTGGCCAGCGTGCTGCTCATCCTGGGGCTGAAGGTGGACATGGGCTTCGATCCTGTCTTCGACATCTTCCCGACGGGCGGGCTGGAGCTGTTTGCCACGCTGCTGCTGGCTGTTTTTGCCAGCATTATGTTTGGCCTGTTCATCTCGGCCATCGTGCCGTCGCCTGACGTGGTGCTGTACATCATCCTCGTCCAGTTGTTTGTGCAGATCATTCTCTCCGGCACGCTCTTCCCGCTGGGCGACAGCACGGGGGCCAAGATCGCCTCGAAGCTGGTCATCTCGCACTGGACGATGGATGCTCTCGGTTCGTCCGTCGATCTGGCGGGGTTGGACGAAGACAAAAGCGTGGCCTGCTCGGCCACCTGGGTGCCGGCCAACGCGCAACTGGGCACGACCGAGCCGACGACGCGCATGGACTGCGTGCCGGCTCCGCTGGGCGACAAGCTAAGCCTGGACTATCGCCACACGGCCAGTCACGTCAACACCACTTGGCTGGCGTTGGCGGGCATGGCCCTCTTCTGGGGGGCGATGACGATCCTGGTGCAGCGGCGAAAACGGGTGGATTGAGCGGCCGTAGCGCGATCCCGGGCCGTAGCTGCACGGACTTCTACCGACTTGATGAGCACGGGCAGTATGCGCTGGTCGACACCTAGGATGATAAATGGGTGGAATCGGCCGTGCTGCCCAGGTTTCGCCTGTGCACGTTGTGGCTCTGGCTAGAGAGCTTCCCATCGGCCCGGTTGGCCCTGTTCGAGATGTTTTCGCCTGATCAAAGGGATCGGTATCCCCAGTCGCTACTTGGTTTCGATTTGTGAAGTGGCCGATAGAAGTTGCCGCAACGCGGCAATGATCTTCCGATCGGTCACCGCAAACGCATACCGCTCCACCTCATTCAGCGTCACCCAGGCGTGGTTGGCCACGCCGAGGTGCTGCGGCTCGCCGCCCAGATAGGCGGCGTGGAAGGCGCGCAGGGTGATGCGGAAGTGGGTGTAGGCGTGGGCCACTTCGACCAGGAAGTCGCCCGGTGTCACCGCGATGGCCAGCTCCTCCTCGATCTCGCGCCGCAGCGCGTCGGGCAGCGTCTCGCTCGCCTCCACCTTGCCCCCCGGAAACTCCCACAGTCCGCCCAGCAGGCCGGCGTGCGGCCGTTGGGCAATGAGGAACTGTCCGTCCGGCGTTGGCTCCCTGTCGCGCCAGATGACCGCCGCCACCACATCATAGTGAGGCGTTCGCTTGCGCGGCGGCCGGACGGGGCGCTCCAGTTGCGTCCCGCGCTGGCGAGCCAGGCAGATGGCCGCCAGAGGACAAATCAGGCAGCGTGGCGCTTGCGGCACGCAGATAGCCTGCCCCAACTCCATGAGCGCCTGGTTGAAGTCGCCCGGACGCGTCGCCGAGACGAGGTCGTCGGCCAGTTGCCAGAGGCGTTCGCGCGTCGCCGGCTGCGTTACGTCGTCGGCCACGTCGAAGACGCGGCTCAGGACGCGGATGACGTTGCCGTCCAGCACCGGCGCGCGCACGCCATAGGCGATGGAGGCTACCGCCCCGGCGGTGTAGCGACCGACGCCGGGTAGCTTCAGAAGGTCGGTGAGGGTGTCGGGCAGCCGCCCGCCGTGGTCGGCCACGATGCGTTGCGCCGCGGCGTGAAGGTTGCGCGCCCGGCTGTAGTAGCCTAGCCCCTCCCACGCCTTCAGTACGTCGTCCAGCGACGCGGCGGCCAGCGCCTCGACCGTCGGAAAGCGCGCCAGCCAGCGCGCGTAATAGGGCATGACGGTGGCGATCTGCGTCTGTTGCAACATCACCTCGGCAATCCAGATGGCGTAAGGATCGACCTGTCTCTTATACACATCTGACGCTGCCGACGAGCGATCTAGTGTAGATCTCGGTGGTCGCCGTATCATTAAAAAAAAAAAAACAGTCAAGTAGCACGCAGAAAGTATACGAAACAACAAAAATACATAAATGCACTAAAGAATCACAGATCACATGCAAGAGTGGATAATAGACATAATAGTAGTAGCACGAGCAGGACAGATAATGTGACACAACAAATAAAGAAAACAATGACAGTAAACAGAAAGTAGA
>CALLZA010000361.1 GCA_937858165.1 uncultured Ardenticatenia bacterium | reverse complement strand
TGTATATGGTCAACAGCTTCTTCTGTCTTGTATAGATATTTGCAGTGTGATGTCTATCTTCATTATTAGTGTCTCTATGTCTGTTTTTTTTTTTGTGTTGTATCTTTTTTTTTTTTTCAAGCAGAAGACGGCATACGAGATCTAGTACGGTCTCGTGGGCTCGGAGATGTGTATAAGAGACAGGGGCATCAGCGCCGACCGCGACTATCGCGTCCATGAGGCGCAGCCGGAGTACGTTGTCGCCCTGTCGGTGCCCACGCGCGACGGCCGCGTCAACGTGCCCTATGGCGACCTGCCCGACAGCGACGCCGCCGTGAGCGCCGTGGCCGACGCGCTGGTGCAGGCCATCGCCCGGCAAGGCGGCGTCGCCGGTTCGTAGTCCAGCGCTTCAGCGCTCTTCGACCCGGCAGAATGCGCTAAAGCGCTCTACGACAAACGGCTTGTCAGACAAGGAGCAACATGCAACAGGATCAGACTGACCCGACTTTGCCGACCGGCGCGGGCGCACAGGCCGGGGCGGCTGCCGGAGCCGCGGCGGGCGCGGCGGCTGGGGCGGCCGCTGGGGCCAAAGCAGGCGCGGCGGCCGAGGCGGCCGGAACGTCCTATGACCCGGTGTGGACCTTCCGCGGCTACAAGATGCGGCCGTCGGAGTTCAACACGGCCATGGTCCACTACTACCGCGCCGAAATCCAGCGCTCCAACGTCTGGCGCAGCCGGCTGGACACGACGACCAACTGGGCCGTCGTCACCGTGGCCGCCTCTATCACCTTCATCTTTGCCGCGCCGGAGAATCACTGGGGCGTCTTTCTGCTGGTTATGCTGCTGACGCTGCTCTTCCTGTTCATCGAGGCCCGCCGCTACCGCTACTACGAGTTGTGGAGCCTGCGCGCCCGGCTGATGGAGACCGACTTCTTTGCCGCCATGCTCGTGCCCCCCTTCGCCCCCCACGCCGACTGGGACGAGACATTGGCCGAGTCGCTCTTGCAGCCGCAGTTCCCCATCTCCCGGCTGGAGGCCGTCGGCCGCCGTCTGCGCAACAACTACCTGGCCATCTTCGCCATCCTGTCGCTGGGCATTCTGCTCAAGCTCTACCTGCACCCATTCGAAGCGCGGTCGATGGAGATGTTCGTCGAGCGGGCGCATCTGGGGCCGCTCCACGGCGGCATGGTGCTGACGGCGCTGGCGGGCTTCATGCTCGTTTTGCTGTTCACCACCCTCGTCTCGCAAGGGCTGCACGACGCCAGCGGCGAGGTGCTGCCCAAGTACGACATCGAAGACTTCCTGGGCGACCTGTGGCCGCTGGGCAACGAAGACGGCGACAAAACCCCCGACGTCGCCTCGGCCTGGTCGCGCCTCAGTCGCCGCAAGCGCCGCCGCTCGCAGGTGCTGGCCCTGGTCGTAGCCGCCAACCCGCAGCGGCTGGCCGAGCGCATCATTGCCGAGTTGCACCGCGGGGCGACGGCGCTGCATGGCCGCGGCATGTACCTGAAGCAGGAGCGCGACGTGCTGCTGGTAGCCCTGACCGTGACCGAGATCGAGCAACTCAAGGCGCTGGTCAGCGAGGAAGATCCCCACGCCTTCATCACCATCATCCCGGCTAAAGAAGTGGTTGGGCAGGGGTTTGTGCCGCTGGAGAATGGCTAGCGGTCATGCGGTAGTGAGTCTACCAGCGCAAGCAAATCTGGCAGCCATATACTCACGGGCAAAAATCGGCCACCGTCAACGCTGGGTTCCCATACCCCATATCGCTCAACGTCCCCATCGGGTTCTCCAGCGCCGCCAGCGTCTCCTCGATGGACGCGCACAGCGCCGCCTGCCCCTCCGCGCCCGCCCAGCCGGCGATCAGTGTTGCCGCCGCGCTTGTGGCTGCCGCGTCGGGGTGGTTGGCTTCCAGCCACGCCAGCCGCCCGGCGGCGCGTTCGGCGTTGTTCTGCAACAGGTCAATGAGGATGAGCCGGAAAGCGGCCAAGCGGCTGACGTCGGCGTAGACCTGCTCCGGTGCGTGGGCAAAGCCGTCATTGCGCAGCGCCGGGTCGTTGATGGTCGCCTCATAGAGGGCTAGCGCGCCGTCCAGGTCGCCGGCGGCCAGCCGGTCGTTGGCCTCGTAGAGGATGTGGTGGCGATACTGCGTCGGCTCCAGCGTCGTCTCGGCCAGGGTGACGGCCGCGCCGTCCCAGCGCCACACCTCGGTGCGCGGCCGGACGACGCCCGCCCCGGCCGAGCCGATGGTGCCGCCGCGAACGATGATCTCGGCCGCGCCGTCGCCGTCCCGGTCGATCACCTGAATATCCGGGAAGGTCATGGCGATGGTATTGCCGGGATCGCCCTCGGCCAGCGGTTCGCGCGCCACCAGGTCAGCCAGCCCGGCCGCCGTCTGGCCGATGACACGATAGTTGCCGGTGCAGGTGTGGGCCCCACAGAAGGGGGCGTCGGCGATGAGTTCGGGCAGGCCGTCGCCGGTCACGTCGGTTACGGCGACGATTGTCGGGGCCAGGAACTCGTAGATGTCGCTGCTGGGCGCGGCGTAGTAACGGAAGACAACCCCGTCGCCATTGACGATCCACAGGTCGCCGGCCGCGCCGAAGGGCACGCCAGGCAACGACGGATCGTAGAGCACCAGCAGCCACTCATCTTGCAAGTCGCCGTCCAGGTCGGCCGCCCGCCAGTCGGCGTCACTGCGCTGCATGCCCGACTGGCGCAGCGCGGCGCGCACGGCGGCCGGGTTGACATTGCCGCGCCACAGCCCGGCCAGCCACCCCTCCAGCCCCTCCCAATCGGTGGGCGCGGCGGCCAGCGGGCCGGTGGCCGGGGGCGGCGTCGGCGTCGGCGCGGCGCAGATCGTGCCGCAGCCGCCGGGGCAGTCGCCGCCGGGGCAGACGTAGACCTCGCCGGGGGCGCAGGCGGGTGGAGTACACATCAGGACGGGTGTCTCGTCGATGGACGGCGCAACAGTGGCCGTGGGCGTCGGCTCGGCCGGGGCAGTCGGCGTGCCCACGCTCAGCGGCGGAATCAGTTCGCCGGGGTCGAATCCGGCGCAGGCGGCCACGGCCAGGGTCATGACCAGCAGGGTCAACAGGCGCCAGGGAAGCTGTGAAATCCGTATCCCTGTCTCTTATACACATCCCCGAGCCCACGAGACCGTACTAGATCTCGTATGCCGGCTTCTGCTTGAAAAAAAAACAGCACCCTGTCGTGAAGCACTGACTGTCTTTTGTGATACTAAGTCATTACACAAGTTCTGTGACCACAGACGAACAGCAACACGGCAGCCATACTACGACACGATCACATCAACACTCGCTCAGCTCAGATACCACTCGCACGTACATCACATGACACCACAAAACATATC